>RFZJ01000026.1 GCA_009920765.1 Planctomycetota bacterium
CAGCATAGAGGCAGCCCGGGCAGGAGAGTTTGGCAAAGGTTTTGCAGTGGTGGCAAGCGAAGTAAAAGAACTTGCCAAGGAGACATCCAAGGCGACTGAAGATATTCGAACGAAAATTGAGGGAATTCAGTCCGACACCCGGGAAGCAGTAAGTTCCAATGAGAAGACCCGTAATATCATCAACAAAATCCATGAGATTCAAAATACGATAGCAGGAGCGGTGGAAGAGCAGGCTGCAACCACGCGAGAAATTACCCGAAATGTTGCTGATGCAGCAATGGGTAGTACCGAAATAGCAAAGAATATTACAGGGCTTGCTGAAGCTGCCCAGAGCACTTCCAAGGGGGCGACTGAATTGGAAAAAGCCGCTATGGGTCTGGATTCCATGGCTTCGGAGTTGGAGCAATTGGTAAAAACTTTTCAAACCAAACTCTAGTAATCCTTTCTAAATTGGGATTGATAAAGCTTTGATGAATTTTTTTGTAAAGGCTGTGATAAAGCCTATAATGCTAATTGCTATCAATTAAATGCTGGCAGTTAACATTTTTATTTTATCAGTGGAATAAAATATGGCTTTCATTCGTGTGCTCATTGTTGATGATTCTTCGGTAGTGCGCAGAACATTGAAAACCGTACTTTTGTCGGATCCTGATTTTAATCTGGTGGGCGCGGGTTCTGATGGCAAGGAAGGAATCGAACTGGCTTCAAAATTAAGTCCGGACTTGGTGATTCTTGATGTTGACATGCCAAAAATGAACGGTCTTGAGGTTCTCGCAGAGCTTAAAAAGAAAACTCCCGAATTACCTATCATCATGTTTAGTTCCTTGGTGCAAAAAGGAAGCCTTATCACCCTGGATGCAATCTCTCTCGGTGCGGATGATTATTACTGTAAACCCTCCACTGGATCACCTGAAGAAACCATTGAATTGTTGAAAAAAGAATTGCTGCCCAGGATGAAAGCGGTTTTCAAAAAGAACCAGTCTAGCAGTGGTATTTATAATTTGCCTCAACCGCCCAAAAAAGTGCAGACACAAAACTCAAACCCCGTCACTCCTAAAATCTTGGCAATCGGGGTTTCTGCAGGTGGGCCTGAAGCCCTTAAAATATTGCTAATGGCACTGCCCTCTCCTTTACCAGTTCCTGCAATCATCACCCAGCATATGCCCTCAGGTTTTACCAAAAGCCTTGCAGATCATTTAAACAGCCAGACCCGGCATGCCGTCATGGAAGCGGTTGATGGGGATACACTTCTTCCGGGGAAGTTTTTACTGGCCCCCGGGGATTATCACATGGTGATTGAGCCTTGCCTTGCTGGAAATAAAGTTCGATTAAATCAGAATCCCCCAGAGAATTATTGCAGGCCGGCGGTTGACCCGATGTTAAGGTCGGTTGCTAAAATTTATGGCCCTGCAGTCCTCACCGTTATTTTGACTGGCATGGGGCAGGATGGCCTGGAGGGATGCAAGGCCATTCATAAAGCCGGTGGAAAAATTTTAGTACAAGATCAGGCTACCAGTATTGTCTGGGGTATGCCAGGCAGTGTTTATAAGGAAGGCTTGGCTGATGAAGTACTTTCTATCCATGATCTTCCTTCAGCAATTATGACTCGATTAAACCAAAAAAATTCTCTTTAATATTTGATTGTCTGGATCATTAAATGCAATTTGAGAGCGCAGGTATTACACCGGAAAACTATCGTATTTTTGTTGATTTTCTAAAAATCAAACTTGGCCATGACCTGGGCGAGGGCAAGGAATATTTGATTGAAAACCGGCTTAATCCGGTTTGCGAGGCACAGAACATTGCGAATGTAAATGAGCTTGCAAGAGAAATAAAAATCAACCCATACTCCTTCCTTGGAAATCTTGTTGTTGAAAACATGACCATTCAGGAGACGAGTTTTTTCAGGGGCCCAAGAGTCTTTGAAAATTTGAAGAAAAATATAATCCCAAAATTGATCAAGGAAAATGTTTATTCCCATACGATTAAAATTTGGTCAGCATGTTGTTCCACAGGGCAGGAGCCATATTCAATCATGATGCTCCTTATGGAAAATTTTCCTGAACTGGAAAATTGGAATATCACACTGCTTGCTACTGATGTTTCCGAAAATGCTCTGACCAAGGCAAGATCTGGAATATATTCCAGATTCGAAGCCATTCGCGGACTTTCCACCGAACTTAAAGACAAGTACTTCCTTGAAACCCCAGACAATCAATATCAAATTCGTTCAGATGTGCGTCAAAAAATCAAGTTTCAGCAGGTTAATTTGCTGGAGGGATTTTATGCCCTTGGTGGCCCCTTCGATATTATTCTTCTTCGGAATGCCCTTATTTATTTTGCCCCCGAAGTCATCACTGGGATTTTTCAAAAACTCCGGGGTGCCATCAAGGATACCGGTTCCCTAATCTTGGGCGAATCTGAATCCATCATGGGAAAAACCAATATGTTCAACCTTCCCCTTGAAGGAACAGATTACTTTACCCCCGTACCGCTTCCCTAATTATTCTGGTATTTGAAATGGAAAAGCCCCCCGGGTTTTGGAAGCCTTCCAAGGAACAGATCGCCTTGGCTGTGAACAAGCAAATATCCGATGTCATTGCGCCTGGAATCAAGCTTTTGTTTTGTGGCATAAATCCTGGTTTGTATACTGCAGCAATAGAAAAACATTTTGGAAGGCCAGGTAACAGGTTTTGGCCCGCACTTTTTGCAGGTGGCTTTACCCCGAGAATTTATTCTCCATTCGAACAACATCTTCTTTTGATTGATAATATAGGCATTACGAACCTGGTGAACCGTGCAACTGCCAGGGCTGATGAAGTCAGTGAAAATGAGCTGCAAAAAGGGGCGGAGATACTTTCAGAAAAAATAACAAAGTATAAGCCGGATGCTGTTGCAATTCTAGGCATCACCACTTATCGTACTGCCTTCAAGAGACCCAAAGCTAAATTGGGTCTTCAAGAAGATACTATTTCAGGTGCCAGAGTTTGGGTGCTGCCTAATCCAAGTGGATTGAATGCACATTTTCAAATCAAGGAACTTGGATTGTTATTTGCCCAATTAAAATCTGGTGTTTTTGGTTGATAAGTGTGAAAATAGTCTAAAGGAGAATTCTATGAACGAAAGTAAGATTGCTGAAGAATTGATTGCATTGAACCAGAAGTTATTGGACAGCATCGCTAACGCTGACTGGAAAACTTACAAGAATCTGTGTGATGCAAAAATCACAGCGATTGAACCTGAGGCACCAGGACAAGTTGTTGAAGGGCTCGACTTCCATAAGTATTATTTTGATCTTGGGTCATCCAAAACCAAGGTGCAAACCACCATGTGTCATCCTGTTGTCCATCAAAAGGGCGATATGGCAGTGATTGCTTATGTGCGATTGGTGCAAAAATTGAATGCCAGCGGCTCGCCCATAACAGCAGCGTCTGCGGAAACCAGGGTTTGGGAATGCAAGGATGGGAAATGGCTCCATGTGCATTTTCATCGCACTCCGCTTGTTTGATACCAACAAAGGTTATCAAATTTTTAAAGGTGTTCTTTCATGTTCAAAATCCAGATAAAAAATACCACTCAAGATGCTTCCTTCGAGCATTTTGAGGGTAAATTATTTGGGGGTAGGGCACCTACAGGTGAGGGAAATGCTCTGATCATCAAAGACCCTTCCGTTTCCCGCACGCATTTTTGTATTGAGGCCGGGAAGGGCGCTAATTTCCTGCTCAGTAATATCAGTTCGCAAAATCCCATTGTTTTCGAAGGTGGAAAAAGCCTTGCGCCCGGGGCCACCGCTGAGTTTTCAACTCCCAATCATTTTCTTATTGGTGGTACCAGCATCTTTATTCAATCAGGCAACCAAGGCAATCCCGCAGACTTTTTCGGTAACGAAAGCAAAGCCACTACTCTCTTTCAAACCCAAGGCAAACCAAATAATAAAAAGGCCCCATCAGGCCCTGAAATAAAATTTGAATTCCCCTCGAATTCCTGCTTCCTTGACAATCAATCTGAACCCATAAATCTAGAAAATCAATCCGCTTCTTCTGTAATTGGTAAAATTCTCAAGGCCCTCGAAAATATCAATAAATTACAAGCAGAATTGTCGGTGGGGGAACCCTACAACAATCAAATTGCCAAGCAACTTGTGGAGATGGCAGATCTTGATATTGGCATGGTCCTGCTGCTAACCAATGATCATTGGGTTATTTCCGGATGTTATACCGCCAATGAACATGTCTCAGTTCGTTACAGCACAACCTTGGTAAAAAATGTGGTTGAGCGCAAAAAAACCTTTTATCAGGATTTATCCAATCTAGAGGAAAAAGGGCAGTCTTTGGTAAACCTGGAAGCAGCAGTTATTTCGCCTATTTTGGATTACCATGATAATATCATTGGTGCATTGTATGGCGCACGCAGCAAAAATATTATTGCCAAGGGGGGGATAACCAGCCTTGAGGCGCAATTGGTGCAAATGCTTGCAAGCACGGTTGGCGCAGGCATTATTCGGGATAGGGCAACCAAATCCAAGGCCCAATTCGAACAATTCTTTTCCTCTGAGTTGGCAAAAGAATTGGATAGAAATCCCAACTTGCTCGCAGGAAGAGAGCAGGAAATAACGGTAATGTTTTCTGATCTTCGGGGCTTTACTGCTCTTTCTAATATTCTAAAACCTGCTGAGATCTGCATGCTTCTTCAAGATATAATGGAGCACCTTAGCGAACAAATTCAAATTGAAGGAGGCGTCATAGTTGATTATGCCGGGGACGGAATCCTCGCCATGTGGAATGCCCCGGTTGAACAACCGGACCATGTTGAAAGAGCTTGTAAAGCAGCTTTTGCCATGCACAAGGGTTTTCCAGATGTTTGCAAGAGATGGGCTCATCTGTTGGGTGATTTTCCAATTGGGTTGGGAATTGGAATTAATACCGGTGTTGCATTGGTTGGAAATACGGGTAGCAAGAGAAAATTCAAATATGGGCCCATGGGCCTTACCGTAAATCTTGCAAGTCGATTGGAAGCATCGACGAAAGTTCTTGGTTTGCCATTGGTTATAAGCGGCGCATCCAAATCCAAACTTCCATTAAATTATCCCACACGGAGATTAGGGCAGGCCATGTTTTCGGGTGTTTCCCTGCCTGTGGAAATTTTTGAATGCAAAGATTCATCCGCAAGCAATGATTGGCATGAAAATAAAACCCTTTACGAGACTGCACTACAGCATTTTGAAGCCAAAGCTTTTGGGCACGCAATAAAAACATTAACACCTTTGATTGAAAAGCATGGTCAGGGGAAATTGATTGATAGCCCATCACTCAAACTGATTCGAAAAGCATTGGAAGGACTGGAATCAACTTCGGGAGAGTTTTCTTCCATACTTTGGACCATGACCAAGTAAATTGGTTCTCCATTTTCTCCAAACTATAACCCAGACCACCCATCTTTATCCATTTTAATTTGTTTTTGAAATCATTCAGCTTTTAAGCCCTATTAACCGATACATCTTGTGTATCTTTTGCTTTGAATTGTGCCCAATCAGGGTTTATATGGCGAAGGCTTTTAAGATAATTCGAAGTCTTTTTCTTAGCTTGTTTATTCTAGCGGGCTCGGGTTGCCTTTATAATGTTCATGAATTGATGGATCATTCGATTTGCGAGCGCTCGAAAGAATTGATCGATTTAGAACCTTTGACCCATTTCGAAAAAAAATCTGAGCTTCCCAAAGCCAGCCCTGAATTAAAATCTAACAAGGAAAAATCAGTTGATAACAAAATTGATGAGAGCTTGGATTTTACCAGATATCAACAAGACCCTAACTTTTCAAAAGAACGCTTGATGGTGCCCAATGACCTTCCTGGTGCCCAAGAACCACCAATCAAACTCCCGAAATTTACCAAAGAAAACATGGCTCAAAGGAAAGAAATCCTTGCCAAGTTATATCCACCGCTTCCTGTAATGTCGCCTGAGCCAGAGTTGGTACCTGGGCCAGATGGCAAACCATATTCCCTTTCAGATCTGCAGAAAATTGCACTTACATCAAGTCCGAAAATCAAGCAGGCGGTAGCAGCAGTTGCTGCAGCTCGAGGTGCAGCTATTCAAGCAGGCCTTTATCCTAATCCAGATTTTGGTTACGAAGGTGATACCATGCAAACCATGGGTACTGCTGGATATCAGGGTGGTTACATTCAGCAAACCATTGTGACTGCAAGCAAGTTGCCTACCGCAAGGCAGGCAGCCCTGATGGATGTTCGTATTGCAGAACTTTCACTTCGAAAAGCAGAAACAGATCTTTCGCGAGAAGTGCGAAATGGCTACTTTGCAGTATTAGTTGCAGATCAGAATATTCGAGTATCGAAAGCCTTGGCGAATCTGTCTGGTGAGGTGTACGAAACCATCATTGAGCAAGTCAATAAAGGTGGTTTTGCAGCACCTTATGAACCATTTCAAATTCGAGTGCTGGCATTGCAAGCATATGGGCAGCTCGTTCAAGCTAGAAATCGTTATACAAGTGCCTGGAAACAGTTGACCGCATCCATGGGCGTACCGGGCCTTCCCCTTTCTCAACTTGCAGGCAATATAAATATTCCTATTCCTGTTTATAAATATGATGAGTGTGTCAAGCGGGTTACTTTGTTGCATACCAGTGTAGCGACAGCAGAATTTGATTTATTAAAGGCCCAAGCCTTGTTAAAACTGGCGCAAATAACACCCATTCCTGATGTAACCGTGCGAGTAATGATGCAAAAAGATTTTACCGCACCACCAAATGCAGTGTCGCCCTCGGTGCAGGTTGGAATGCCTGTACCCATCTGGAATCGCAATCAAGGCAACATTTTGCAGGCGGAAAGCTTGATGGTGTCTGCCTCTGAAGCCAAGCACAAAGCGAGGAATCAACTCACTGCAGATCTGGCGGAAGCTTTTGAGCGTTATGAAAACAGCAGGGTTTTGCTTGGGTATTACCGTGATCAAATTCTTCCCGACCAGATTCGTACTTATCGTGGTTTGTTTGAAAGATTTCATTCAGAAATCAAAGTGGGTGATAGTGATACTCTTACTTTTGCAGATGTTGTAAACGCCCAGAATATTCTTTCAACAAGTGTTGTACAGTATCTTCAAGTCTTAGGTGTCATGTGGATATCCGTGGTGGATATTGCAAATCTTTTACAGACTGATGATCTGTTTCAAATAGCGGGAGAGAAAGTACCCACCGAATGGATCAACAGTTCGGAAGCCCTGGAACAATTGATCAATCTTCCCTGCAAGCATCCCTGTTCGCCACTCGGTGATCCAAAATACCGTGGAGTGGATGGAAAATGGGCGCCTGCAACCAAGATTGAAAATGAGGGACTACCTGTGGATAAGAAATTAAATCCCAAGCAATTACCCGCACCAAAGGCTTTGGAATCAAAACCTGATCAACCTTTGAAATAACGATTGAAACAATCGATGGTATGTTTGGCAGCCTTTGATGAGTTAGGCAAGGGCAAGGCCTCAGCAGAAATATAGCCCTGGTAGGCGATATCTTTTAGGGCTGCTGCGATCGGTTGAAAATCGGTATGGCCCAACCCCGCAGGTTTTCTGTTGGAATCTGCCAGATGCACGTGACCGACCATTGCCCCACATTTTTTGAGCGAATCAGCCATGTTTGTTTCTTCAATATTCATGTGAAACAAATCACATAAAAGCCTAAGGGAATCAGTTTGCCCCACCTTGGAGATTAAAGTCATACCTTCTTCAATTGTGCGGATCAGGTTTGATTCATAACGATTGAGAGGTTCAAAAAGCAACACGGTTCCCACACTTTTTGCTTTTTGGGAAAGGTATATCAATGCATCTTCAAGATAAGCATGGGCTTGAGCCTGATCCACGGATTCGGAATGCCTGCCCTGAAGCGAACCAATAATTGCTGGTGCACCAAAGGGTGCACCAGCCTCTATCATGCGTGCGATAAAATCTCGGGCGTTATTGCGGATTTTCTCGTCTGGTGAGGTTAGAGTCCATTTATGAAGAACCCACCCCCCACCGGTTCCCAATGCTGCAATTTTCAAACCATGATCGTTTGCGATTTTAGCAGCTTCAGATTTGGCGAGGGCTTCCGGACCTGGGGAAAATATTTCTATCCCTGTAAACCCAAGAGCTTTGGCTTCTTTACAAGCTCCTTGAATATCTTCCCAATATATAAATGGGCCGCCCCTTGCTTCATTTACCAGACTTATGGTTGCGCTTGATTTCATCACTTTTAATAATCCTTAAATTGGGCTACAAGTACAGGTGCGATTTATGCTAAATTTCTACCACGATGATGCGATTCAGAATACTCGATTGAAAGAAAGAAGCCATGGGTAATTTAAAGTTTGTAATAACTGTTCTTTTTAGTTCAGCTTTGGTTTTTAATTCATCAGCCATTGCGCAACAAGATGTGCAGGAAACCATCAAGAAAGCCATTGACGCCCATGGAGGAAAAGAGGCCCTCATCAAGGCCCAGAAATTCAAGCGTACTAGTTCGGGAACCATTTTTTTTGGTCAAACTCAGAACTTTACCGATGAGTTGATTGTTTCTTTTCCAAATAAAATAAAGCTCAATATCAAACTGGATACCAAGGAAAATCTTCTAATGTGCCTGGAAGGAGACATGGGCTGGAGCATTGCAAGTGGCTTCCCAATTGATTTATCAAAAGAAAAAATAGGAGAACTCAAGGAAGAATCTTATTTTCTTCAAGTAAGCAATCTTGTCACCCTTTTGGACCCGGGGTGCAAGCTGACATCGCTGGGGGAATCCAAGCTTGGCAACAAGCCGGTACAGGGAATTAAAGCTTCACTTTCGGGCGGCCCGGAAATTTCACTTTATTTTGACAAGGAAACCAACCTTTTATCCAAGGCAGAACGAAAAGGGAAACAATCGGGGGTGGAAATACTCAAAGGGATTCACTATTCAGATTATCAGACTTTTGGCGCAAACAAGTTTGCAACCAGGGAAACTCATTTCCTCGGGGGAAATAAATTTGTTGAGAATAAAAACATCGTTTACACCATTTTGGACAGGGTTGAAGATTCCCTTTTCAAAAAACCAGGGAAGTAATTTATTTGTTGGGTGAAAGAATATAAGGGCTGGCGCTGGGGGGATTTTCCTTCAACCCACTTCCAGGCCTGACGACCCCCCCCAAACCAATTGATTCAGGATGCCTTGCAATCTTATCCGTGAAAATTTCGACATCCTTTAAAACCCGTTCAATCTTGGGGGTCATTCGGGTAACTGCACCAATTGCATTGTCAAGATTATTGTAAATTCCCGGGTCTGTTAGAAATCTTTTTATTGTTCCGTCAGCCTGGCCTATTACCCTTACTAATTCTCTTATGTCTGAAATTGTAAATACGCTTTTCTCAAGAATTTCATCAAGGTTCTTCGCAAGCGATTCGCTTCTGTTAGCAAACGGTTTGATCAATACGGATACGTCGTTGATCATTTCTTCAACCACGGAGAATTGATCATTCACTTTTTTCACCAGTGATTTTAATTCCTTCATCATTTCGTCAGTATTTTTTGCCAGTTGATCAATATCTTCAGTTCCTTTGCGTACATTTTTAAGGATTGAACTTACCTGCTTTTGGTTTTCATCATTCAAGATATTTCCCAATTTGTTTAAATCTTCCGCAGCTACATCGATGATTTTTACGATCTTTTCCTGGTTGGATTGAATCAACAGGTCGACCCTTTCCCCGATGCGGTTGTACTGCCTTGCAACAGCACTGTACTCATCCAGAGTTTTTTTGACTTCTGGAACAACCTCTTGAATTTTCTTGGCGGTGTTGGTGAATTCTTTAAGTGCCTCCTCGACCTTGGGGGCAATTTTTTCAAGTTTCTGAATCGACTTGCTCATTTCATTTAGGGTTTCTTGGGTGCTAGGCACGATGTCGGATGCCCGGTTCAAAAGGCTTGCAACATTCGCTGCACGAACGCCCTCTATCGTTGTTCCAAGCGGGACTTCCTCACGATTGGGATCAATCATGTCATCATCTTTGGGGATCAGATCGATGCTGCTATCATTTCCCAATAGCCCGGTAACCAAGGTGGGTTGTTCATATTTGCGGATTTTGTAGGATCGTTCGATGGTGAGAACAACGATAACCTGGCCGGTTTTATCATCGAGGGTTATATGTGCGACCTGCCCGATACGCACGCCTGATCTTCTTACGGGCGCGCCCGCAGAAATCCCGGGAGCATCATTGAAACTAACCTGATATTGATTTACGGATTTAAACAATCCAGGAATACTGCCAAACATGATGACGAGTGTTCCCAGCAAAAGGAACCCCCCCAGCACCAAAATTCCAATCTGCACTTTCATTGTCTGGTTGCTCATTTGGGTTCTTCCGTGATTAAATGATTGTCAGATTCTTGCGTGCGCTCCTTGGCTTCACCATGAATAAATTGTTGCACGCGGATATCAGGGGCCTTGAAAAGTTCCTCGGTCGTACCATCAAAAATCATTTGTGGCTCATTAGGTTTCAATCTGGGGAGCGGGGAAAACATGATGACCCGGTCTGCAACCTTTTGGACCGTTCGCATTTCATGGGTTACCACAATACTTGTAACGGGCATATTTTTGCGCGTTTGCAGGATCAATTCATTGATGACATCGGTCATGATGGGATCTAATCCGGTAGTAGGCTCATCATAAAGCATGACTTCAGGATTAAGGATCAGAGCTCTTGCCAATCCGATTCTTTTTTTCATTCCACCGGAAAGTTCGGCTGGTTTTTTCCCCAGTACACTCTCCTTCATGCCAACTTCCTTGACCCGCATCAGCACCAGCTTTTCGATTTCTTTTTCATCACATATGGAATGTGCCCTCAGGCCAAAAGCGACATTGTCAAACACGGTAAGGCTGTCGAAAAGAGCCGCCCCTTGGAATAAAAACCCAAAACGAAGCCTTTGCTCATTGGTGCGTTTGCCATCAAGGGTGCACCAATCTTGCCCATCAAAGAGAACTTTTCCTGATGAAGGTTGAAGCAGGGAAATCAAAAGTTTGAGGAGAACAGTCTTACCGCAACCGCTTTCACCAATCACCACGAGAGTCTGCCCCTTGGGAATATCAAAAGTGATATTTCGAAGAATATCAACTCCATTAAATTGGATGCCGACATTTTGCAGCGAGAGAAAATTCTGATTAGTTGAGGGATAATCCATTCGTACCGCTATCCTTATTTGGGGCCAAAGGTTTTGATGGAATTATCAGGCCACAAGAACTGATGTAAATTGTTGAAGAAAAGCGCCAGAAAAAAATCGAGTACCAAAATCGACATAAAAGACCATACGAAAGCCGAGGTTGCAGCTTTGCCAACGCCTTCCGCACCAGCACGCGAATTCATACCGCGATGGCATGAAATAAGTGAAATGGAAGCTCCGAAGAAAATGGGTTTGATCAAACCAACAGAGAGGTCCCAAATTTGAATGTGCCCCCGGGAATTTTGCCAGTAATGATAAGGATCGACCTTGAATATTTCAGTGCAAACCATGCTTCCCCCAAAGACACCCATGAAATTTGCCAAAACTGTAAGTATGGGAATCAACAAAACACATGCAAGAACCCGAGGAAGCACCAGATAATGCAGGGGATTTACACCAAGACATATCAAGGCATCCACTTGCTCGGTAACGCGCATGGTAGCCAACTCCGCAGCCATCGAACCCCCAATTCTTCCTGCCAGCATGGTTGCAGCAAGCACCGGGCCCAATTCCTTGATCACGGAAACATTGATGATTTGACCCATTTGGGTTGCCATTCCTAGTGATTGAAACTGGGAATAAACTTGGATTGCCATTACCATGCCTATGAACATGCCAGTGATAGCAACAACCGGAACGCTTTGCACTCCAACCCTAAAGCAAATGGGGATCATGGTTCCGGTGGAAGGTTTTTTAAGAATCGTTGCAAGGGAAAGTGCAGAAAAAGTCGTAAAATCCCCCAAGGCATCAAAGGCCTTTGAGACTTTATTCAGTGCGGATTTAATTTCTTTACCTAATGCTTCAGACATCCTGTTTCCTTAAAGCCCGGCAATCCATGCCGAAATACTATCGTATCTAGAAGATCGGCACAGTAGGGCACCGGATTAGCACCTAAAAAGAGGGGCAAAAAAAAGCGTGAGGAAGAAAGTGAGGGTTGTAAGGGTTATGCGGGTCGTTCTGGGTTGTTTGAAAAAGGAGTGGGCTGTTCACCGTCTAAATACACCCAGGCTTTTTGTTGGGGATCCCAGGTTAATGTGGAAAAATTAGAGGGTGAAGAGGCCCATGCCGAGGTGAAATTAAAGTTGGTGTCCCTGTTATATTTATTCTTTAACAATAGGAGTTCCTGCCTGCCTGCGATAAAGACAAAGAATGCCAGTAAAACCAGAATATAATTGGAGGAAAAGAGACCAAGGAAGACAAGAAAAATGGCACCTAAATTGCCCAAGGTGACAGAAATTATGGTGGCATTTGAAAAGCCTACAGCCAGATTCAGTAAAGCCCTGAGTACGCGCCCGCCATCCATGGGGAAAATTGGAAGTAGGTTGAAAATGAGGAGCCCCAGATTGGAAAACATCAGCATTTTCAAGTAATGATTTAGGCTGCCTAAAAAAGAGTTAGGTGGTATAAGATTTTCGAAATCAAAAGGAGTTGGGGAAAATTGAATGCAGATGGGCAAGAGAAGAAAGAAAATAAGAAAATTAACTGCGGGGCCCGAAAGGGCAATCACCAGTTCTTCGAAAGGATCATGGCTCATTTTTTCGAGGCGTGCGACTCCGCCCATGGGGTAAATGGTAATATCGCGGGTTTGGATGCCAAAAAATCGGGCAGCAAGAGCATGTCCAAATTCATGCAGGATGACACAGAAAAAAACTGCGAAAAGTAACCCAACTTCCAAAATGCTATGAAATAAAGAGGTCGCTTTAAGGTTGGAAAAAAGATAAAAAATAGGCAGTAACCAAAAGGCCGGATGGATGTAAACACTTATGCCAAATGGTGATCCGAGTTTGATGGATGTAAACATGATATTATTATTGCAAAATCAAAGGTTATAGGCGGAATAATTCCCAAAAAAACCATCAAAAATTTTGTTTTTATGTGAACTTTTCCGTCCCTCAGACTAATAAGATTATGTAGAAGCAAAGATGAAAAACTTGTGCAGGTCCGGAACCTTGCCAAGTGCTATTCCTTTAAGACTATCTTATTTAGATATTGCTTAGGGGAGTACATCAATAGCTTTAAGCTTAATATCTAGGAGGCGGTACCCAAAGGGGAAGTTCTGGCCGTTCTCTCTTCCTTTAACCTTAGGGAGGGCCTAGTCATGAAGCGTAATCCCGGAAAAAAACGAAAGCAGCAGCTAATTCAAGTTTGGTCTTATGATCAAATCGTGAAAGCTCTGCCTTATCTCCTTGAAGTTCTTCGTTCGCTTCGCGAAAACTACCTGGCAATGCGGTTTGCCAATCACCATTCAGCCAAGATCAGTCAGCGTAAAGGTCGACCCGATCGGTCTGCATATATTGCAAAGCAAGAAGCCCAAATGGATTCCGAGGCTGCTAGCTTAAAGTATAATCAGGATGTTGCAGAATTCGAAAGCATGGGGATGTTTGTGGTTTCTCCGGAAAATGGTATCGTTGCGATTCCTTTCATCGAGGAAGAACAACTGGCTTGGTTTATCCTGGAACTTTACCATGAGGATTATGTGGTTGGATGGCGCTTTCAGTCTGACCCGCTGGAAACCCGCAGGGCTATTTTGCCGAAGCACAAAGGGGCTGCATAAATGCTGGTTGAGATAAACGTAAAGCCTTTGCAGGGGTGATCCTTGCAGAGGCTTTTTTGTTAAGTGTGAAGTAAAGGTTAAAGAAGTAAGTCGCCCAGGAAGATTCCAGCGATGGAAAAGTAAATAACAATTCCAGTTACATCAACGAAAGTTGCAACGAATGGGCTCGAAGCAATGCCGGGGTCAATGCCAAATCGGTCAAATACAAGTGGTAGCATCGACCCCACCACGGTGCCCCATAGGCAAATTCCAGCTACTGAAAAACCAATCACCAATGCAAGTTTCCAACGATCAATAGATGGAGTGATCAAGGAGCACCCCTTGGGAAATTCATAAACAAGCTGCCCGTCCTCGAGGGAAGGTTCCCCTAATTTTAAAGATTCAGGCAAGCGGATTTTTTCAGATTTCTGGCTATGGATGACTTGCTCGGTATTTGGGATGATCTCATATATTCCGCCTGGTTTGGGTTGTAATGGTGTGTTTTCAGCTACTCTAACCTTGAAGGATTCATGCCTGGGGTGGGAACTTCCGCGAATATGATCAGGTGTAAGCGCGGCCCTGATGAAGCCAATGCCCCCAAGGGTCAGGCCCAGGGCAAGGCCCATGAGTAATTCGTGTTTGAAAATGCGAAACCAGTTTTTACGGTTTACTTCATTAAGTGCCATGGCCCGGGTGATTAAAGTTGCTGCTTGGGAACCAGAGTTTCCCCCGGTGGAAATGCAAAGTGGAACAAATAAACTCAACACAACCACTTGGGCGATGGCATCTTCAAAAAATGCAAGTGCTGTAAAAGTGAATAGTTCCGCTAGGAACAAGCAAGAAAGCCATACGGATCTTTTTCTCCAAACGAGAGTGAAGCTTGCATCAAGATAGCTATCTTTCATGGGTTCCATACCACCCATTCGATGTACATCTTCAGTTGCAGCAGAAACCACAGCATCCATTGCATCATCATGGGTCACAATACCAACCAGTTTTGCATCCTTATCGACGACAGGAATGGCAAGGAGGTCATAACGTGCCATCGATTGGGCAACCCGGTCTTTGGGATCGGTTACATTAACGGTAACGATCTGGGTTTCCATGATGTCTGCAAGAATATCTTTTCTTGGGGCGAGGATAAGGGATCGCAAAGAAACCACGCCCTGCAACCTGCGGTTTTCATCAACGAGATAAACATAGTAAATGGTTTCCCGGTCAGGGGCCTGTAATCTTAATCGTTCCAGGGATTCTTCCACCGTAATGTTGGCGGGAAGCCAGGCATAATCGGTGGTCATGATAGCGCCTGCAGTATCTTCAGGGAAATTTACCAGCGAAGCAATATCTCTGCGTTCTGCATCATCGATGAGCCTTAAAATTGCTTCGGTAACGCTGGGATCCAAATGCCTAAGAAGTGCCGCCCGGTCATCATGCGACATGCGTTCGATCAGTTTTGCCATATGGGGCCTGCCCACACCCTTCACCAGGCGAACTTGTTCTTCGGTGGGAAGGTAGGAAAAGATCTCGGCTTGATTGTCGATTGGTGATTCTTGAAGGAAGCGCCAGGTATCCTCAACCTTGAAATTTCCATCCAAGGCTTCTGCAATGGTTGCAGGGTGCAATGCTTCAGAAAATTCCCGCATGGTTCCGGGGTCATTGCTTTTGATGCAATGCTCTATTTCAGGCGTAAAAAGCGGGTGAGTCATGATTTATTCTCGTTTATTATTGCCACCTTTTCAGGCGGAAGTATTTATAATTATGTTATCAATCAATCTTGTATTACCCAACCTTAACGCAACCGCTACCAATACTGTTCCCTTCATTTTTTCAAGGGTTTCGAGCGAGTCTGCGTTCACTATTTCTACATAATCGACCATGCTATTTGGTATGGCTTCAAGTCGCTTTAACAAATCCCTGCGATATTGCTCAACCAATTCATGCTTTTTAAACTTTACTTCTTCCATTAACAAAGATAATCCCTTGTATATCAAAGGCGCCACGGATCTTTGTTCGTTCGAAAGATAGCGGTTGCGAGAACTCATCGCCAAGCCATCAGTTTCCCTTAGTGTTGGGCAAATCACCACCTCGATGGGCAAATCAAGATCGCATGCCATTCTTTTGATCACCAATGCCTGTTGGGCATCTTTTTGGCCAAAATAGGCAGCATCAGGTTGTACCTGCCCGAATAATTTCATCACCACGGTGGTAACGCCCTTGAAATGGCCAGGCCTACTTTTGCCACACAAGTTGTTGGTAAGCCCGTTCACCTCGACAACCGTGGAAAAACCGGTGGGGTACATTTCATCGACGGAAGGATTAAAGACTAGATTCACACCTGCATTGGTGCAAAGTTTCAGGTCATCCTGCAAAGGCCTTGGATAGCGGTGGAAATCCTCGTTGGGTCCGAACTGCATCGGGTTGACAAAGATCGAAACCACAACAAAATCGCAGTGTTTTTTAGCTTCATGGACCAAACTGATGTGCCCTTCGTGCAGCGCCCCCATGGTTGGGACAAATCCGATTTTGCTGCCCGATTTCCTGGCGCAAGATACCATTGTTCTTAATTGGGCAATCGTGGTCGCAGTTTGCATCTCAGCCATTCATTTTCTCCAGAACCAGCCTGATGTAGGATTTGGGTTGTACGTGTTTCAATCCAAATTCTTCAGAGAGTTTTTGCACTACTGCAATCGCCCGGGCAGAGTGTTCTTCTTCCGCCACTATTTCCACTTCGACATGTAGACCCAGAGTTTCGACTTCATCAAGGCTGAGAGCGATGTCAAACCCTTCAGTATTTAAACTATAGGTTCTTCTTCTTTTGCTAACTTTTGCAACAAACTTGTAACCCAAAGCCCGAAAAATCCTGAGATGATCTTGAAACCCGACCTCTCCCGGAGGGATGGGCACTTCGATTTCTTCACGCATTTTTACCTTGGAATCAAGCTTTGGGCCTTTGTACGTTAGAAAGTTTGAATCACCAATTCTTCGGATTCGAAAAGCTTCACCTGTCTTTGCAAAATCCCGGTCCGGGGCATTTAAATAGTGATCCTCCTCGCGCTCTTCCTTGGCCAATTTTACATTTCTTGCACGCAATTTCTTTTCAAGCTCTAGGAACGATGCTACTTCAAACTTCTGCTCAATTTCAAGCATGGGTTTATTTTCCTTGCACTGGAGTTATTTCACTCTTTCCTTTGTACAATAAAAGTGTCTTTTTATGCAACCGGGTAACTTACAAGGATTCTAAGTAATGTCTAAACTTCACAAGGTCTGCAAAGTCAGCGAACTTCCTGAAGGCCAGGTTCATACCATCGAAGTTGAAGAAAAGTGTGTGGGGGTCTATCATCAGCAAGGCAAATACTTTGCCATTGATGATTTTTGCCCTCACATGGGTGCCTCCCTTAGCGGAGGCCATGTGGAAGATGGAACTGTAACCTGCCCTTGGCATGCTTGGCGGTTTAGATTATGCGATGGCGCCTGGGCCGATAACCCCAGATTAAAAGTTGGTTGCTACAATGTCTCCGTGGTCGATGATGAGATTTTTCTAGAGACCCCCGCAAATAATCTACCCAAAAAATAATTGCTTGGCTGGAAACAGGGTTGGATTAGGGTCTATGATTACAATAAAGGAGAAATTCATGACTGTAAAAATTGCTTGGCAGTACCACCGCAAAGGGTGAACAACCTGCAAAAAAGCTCAGGGGTTCCTTGAGCAAATAGACCATAATATTTCTGAAACTATTGATGCTTCTAAAACCAAAATCGGTTTGAAGGAGGCTTTGGCCCTCGCCCAAAAAGCGAACACAATCATAGCGGCCAAGGGCAGTAAAATCACCACTCTTGATTTGAAAAAAGATAAGCCCAGCAATGAAGATATTGCAGCACTGATGATGGGCCCAACAGGCAACCTGCGTGCACCGACTTTATTGGCAGGTACCACCCTTTACATTGGGTTTAATGAAGAAGCCTACAAGAAGATGGGTTCCTAGTTTGCAATTTTTGTCATGTCGAAAAGGTTGGTGGCTTGCGGGCCAAGGAATCCTTCGTATCTCAATGTTTTTCCGGTTGCTGAATCCTTGAATGAATCTCGTTGCGCCAACTCGAAGTAAGCGTATGTCCATGGTATGGTGGTTAATTTGCCATTTTCCAATACTGGCACATCGATAACGACCGCCTCGGTGGCAGTCTGCCTAAGCTTGCTACCTCTTTCACCTTCGATTTCTTTTTTCATGGGAACGCCTGAACTCAACAAAGCCTTGGAGGTTTTTTCGATGTCATCCAATGCAGGTACGTTATGTGAATTGATCAGCGAAGTAAAATGATTCACATTATACCCGTGCACCAAGACCCATGCAGCGTATTGAGAATCGAGATTAAGTTCGAGAAGGTCGGATTTTTCGGGTAGATTCCAGGGAAGTTCATGGAAAAAATCAACCGCTTCATCCAGAAGCGATTCCCTTGAGGGTTCCGATTTTGTCTCAATATGATGTAGGTCGGAAAGGAAAGATTCTGGAAGGTTGGTGCGATGGGTTTTGAGGGCTGCATGAATGATGTGCTTGGAAGAAGGTTTCAATTCCCAAGTACGCAATTCGGAGATGAAGACTTTGGGGTAGGTCGGCTGCGGATGTTGAAAATAAATAGCGTTTAGGTGTTTGTCCTCAAAATTGTAACAGTCAGCAGCTCGATAGCCCAGGGCTTCAAAAACCCGTGAAATGGAGGAGATACCAGCAAGGGGGTTTTGGCTGCAGAAGGTTCTTAAGGCAATATGGTCATTGAAGAAAGATGCGCCAGATGCTCGAATTAATGCTTCGTAGTTATTCACATAGCTGACCCGGGATCGATATTTTTCCCACAATCGATCGAACAGGTTTAAAACAAATCGTTCTCCTGCAGTTTTAGAACCCAAACCATGGTGCGGGCCGAGAATAGTGGTGTGCATGTTATCTCCCGAAAAATTTTAGGAAATGATCAAGCCTTTGTGTTGGTCTAATTTATTTTATACCTTTGCGGGCATAAAAGGCGCAATGAAGTATAGAATTAACTAGACAAATTTATGCTTGATGTAAGTCCCTCTTTAGGAGAATTCCCATGACTTACCAAGAGTTGGTTCAAATTCCAATGATAAAGACCATTCTGCCCGGCCCGATTGCAAGTCGCATAATCAATCAGGATGAGGAATACACTTCGCCCTCCTATACAAGATTTTACCCCTTGGTAGTTAAGCGGGGTAAGGGTGCAATACTAGAGGATGTGGATGGGAACTTGTTTCTTGATTTCACTTCCGGGATTGCGGTTTGCTCTACGGGCCATTGTCATCCACGAATTGTGGATGCTATAAAAAAGCAATCAGAACTTCTCCTGCATATGTCGGGAACAGATTTTTATTATGCCCCCCAGGCAGACCTTGCGAAAAAGCTCGCTCTTTTAGCACCCGGGACTTCTCCAAAAAAAGTATTCTTTGCAAACTCTGGTACTGAAAGTGTGGAAGCAGCTTTCAAGCTTGCCCGATATCACACCAAACGGAAACAAATCATTTCCTTTTTTGGTGGGTTTCATGGCAGAACCATGGGTTCGCTATCGTTGACCGCAAGCAAGACTATTCAACGCAGGGGGTTTGATCCCCTGATTCCCGGAGTAAGCCATGCCCCATTTGGAAATTGCTACCGATGCCCGGTCAACAAGACATATGGAACTTGTGGCATAGCTTGTGTTGAGAGCATTGAAAAGCAATTATTCAGGCACACAGTATCTCCTGATGAGGTGGCCGCATTCATTGTGGAACCCATTCAGGGCGAGGGTGGTTATGTGGTACCTCCGGTCGAGTTTCATCGCGATTTGAAGGCCTTGGCAGAGAAGCATGGAATTCTTTATATCGCTGATGAGGTACAATCGGGGATGGGGCGAACCGGAAAAATGTTTGCAATACAGCATTACGGAATCGAGCCAGACATCATTTGCCTGGCCAAGGGAATAGCCTCGGGAATGCCCTTGGGCGCCATGATTGCGAAGTCGGAAGTCATGGACTGGCCCAAAGGTTCGCATGCAAGTACTTTTGGAGGGAACCCCGTGGCTTGTGTTGCTGCCCTGGAAACCATTGCTTTATTGGAAGAGGGATTGATGGATAACGCCCAACAGGTGGGGGGATTCTTCCTTGATTTATTGCTTGCACTTAAAGACAAATATTCGCTGATAGGGGATGTAAGGGGTAAAGGATTAATGCTTGCCATAGATCTGGTAAAGAATCGTGAAAGCAAAGAACCAGCAGGCATGGAAAGAGATGCCATTGTGCAGGCCTGTTTTAAAAAAGGATTATTATTGTTGGGCTGCGGACTAAGCGGAATTCGCTTCTGTCCACCATTGATTATCAAGGAACATGAAGCAGCCACAGCGGCTAAAATTCTTGACGAGGTTTTGTCTGGGATAAAAGGATAAATCGATGATTGCAGACTTGCTGGAAAAATTTGGCATTCATCAAACCCATAGTGGTGTTTATGCAGGGGATTGGATCACCAAGCCTGATGGTTTGGAAATTGATTCGATAAATCCTTCAGATGAAAAGCGTATTGCAACAATAATGAGCGGATCTCGAAAGAATTATGAACAGGCGATGGAAAGTGCATTAGAGGGTTTTGAAAAATGGCGCAGGGTCCCCGCGCCAGCCAGAGGTGAAATGATCCGACAAATTGGAACAGCGCTGCGAAAAAATAAAAAAGATCTGGGTTTGCTCATCACCTTGGAAACAGGAAAAATCCTAGGCGAGGGGCAGGGCGAAGTGCAGGAAATGATCGATATGTGCGACTTTGCCACAGGCCTTTCCAGGCAACTTCACGGAATTACCATCGCTAGTGAAAGGCAAGAACACAGGCTTTTTGAACAGTGGCACCCTTTGGGTGTTGTTGGAATCATTAGTGCATTTAATTTTCCCGCTGCTGTATGGGCTTGGAATGCAATTCTTGCAGCGGTATGTGGCGATAGTTCCATTTGGAAGCCTTCGTTTCATACACCGGTAACTTCAATTGCCGTCCTTAATATTGTTTCATCAATCATGAAAGCAAATGGTCATGCTGATGTTTTTTCATTATGCATCAGCGACATGCATCTTGCAGGGGAATGGATAGCGGAAGATAAGGGAATCCCACTTGTAAGTGCAACAGGAAGTTGTGAGATGGGTAGGGTGATCAGTGTAAAAGTTGGCCAGCGACTTGGAAGAAGCTTGCTGGAACTGGGTGGTAATAACGCTGCAATTATTTCCCCGAGTGCGAATTTAAATCAGGCGCTAAGAGGTGTTGTGTTTGCAGCGGTGGGTACAACAGGACAAAGATGCACAACATTAAGAAGATTGTTTGTGCATGATTCCATCGAAACAACGTTTCTAGAGAAGCTTTGCAATTCTTATGGTAGCATAAGGATTGGAAATCCTTGGGAAGAAGGGGTTTTAATGGGTCCACTGATTTCGGAAACTGCGGTTGAAAAGATGATGGGTGCAATTGAAGAAGCTAAGAATCAGGGTGGTAAAGTACTGGCGGGGGGTAATAGAATACCCGGTAAAGGGTACTTTGTTGAGCCAACGATCAT
The DNA here is from genome assembly GCA_009920765.1 of Planctomycetota bacterium. GTDB lineage: Bacteria > Planctomycetota > Planctomycetia > Gemmatales > Gemmataceae > UBA969. The sequence continues at coordinate 21,323 of RFZJ01000026.1, forward strand.
ACTTGCCAATCCTAAAATGGAAATTGTCCAGCAGGAAACTTTTGCTCCGATTCTTTATGTAATGCCTTATCATTGTCTGGAAGATGCCATCGAGTTGAACAATCGGGTCGACCAGGGCCTATCTTCCGCAATTTTTACAGATAGTGTTAGAGAAGCGGAACAGTTCCTAAGTTATCGGGGCAGTGATTGCGGGATAGCAAATATTAATATAGGAACCTCTGGAGCCGAAATTGGAGGGGCCTTTGGTGGCGAGAAAGATACAGGGGGTGGCAGGGAGTCTGGCAGTGATTGCTGGAAAAGTTATATGCGCAGACAGACTTGCACCATTAATTGGGGCGATCAGCTACCCTTGGCACAGGGAATTCGTTTTGATTTATAAATGTTAAAAGTTTGAGATACACTTTTTTAGTGGATAATTTTAAGCCCATTTCTTACTAAAACCCTCGGATTAAATTTGGATTTAAGAACTTCCCAAGAGCAATAAAACTGCTATATTCAGATTCGAGCTCTAAGGGCGGAGCTTTAGCTTATTTTAAGAAAACAAGAAAGTTTTATTAAAATAAGGCGAAAAACAGCTGCCTATTTTGTCTGTTTTGCCTATACTTCCTTAAATTTGAGAATGTTCGTCTGTATTTTGTGAATATTTTAAGGTATGGTCCCGCCCCATAAAGGTGCTGGAAGCTCCTTTTTAAACGGCAAGTAAAGCCAAGAGTTTGTGAATGGAAGGGAATCTGTATGGTTGTTGGAAACAAATGGCAAATCGCTTCTGCAATGCTAGGCATTTTATTCATCAATGGTTGCGGCCAGATGATGGCGCAACGCAATGGCACTGGCAGTAATGTTGCAATGCAACGTCCTGCAATGCGCATGAGAGCAGTAAGTGCAGAACCCGGCCCCGAATTACGCATTCCTGCAGCATCTAATCAAAACACCGGAACCCCTGCGCCCGCAGAGGTTGCCTTGGTTCCTCTTCCTCCGATTCCAAAGTATAATCAAAATGCTTCAAATTTGGTGCGCACCAATAATGCGGTTGCTAACAGCACCAATAACATTCCTGAAAACTCCACTGTAAATACAGCTAATCAAGGTGCGGTTGGTGCCTCCACTGTTACGAAAGCCAATAATTTGGTATCCCCCTTTGGCGTTTTAGGGGTATCTGAAAACAATAATACCATTCCAAAGGCCGCTGAGATTTCTACAGATCCATCACGCAATCTTTACCATAAAACCATGGCAAGGCTTGCAACTTTAGACTCGTATGTTGTAAGGCTGGTTCGCAAGGAAGTTATCAACAACAAGAAAAAGCCCCAAGAAACTTTGCTCCTAAAATATCGTAAAGCACCTTTAAGCATTTATTTTAAATGGCTCGATAGCGAAGGCGTTGGCAGGGAAGTTGTTTATGTTGAAGGGATGTACGAGAATAAAATTCATACACTTTTGGCGGCTGGAGATGTTCCATTCATGCCCGCAGGAAAACGGATGGCATTTGCCCCAGATAGTATTTTGGTAAGAAGTGCCAGCAGACATAATATTAAGGATGCAGGATTTGTACCCTTGGTGGAAGGATTGGGTCGGGCAATTATTGGTCAATCCAAAGGTGACATGCGTTTTGGCACGGTCAAATACACTGCAGCGAATCAAAGGCCGGAGTTCGGCTTTCCTGTTGAATCTTTAGAACATTTCATCCCAGCAGGTGTTGAAAACGAATTGCCCAAGGGTGGCCGCAGGGTGGTTTGTTTTGACCCCCAATCTTCACTACCTATGTTGATCATCACTTTTGATGAAAATAATCAGGAAGTTGAATATTACAAATACGATCGCTTCCAGTTCCCAACACGTTTGGATGAAAACGACTTTAATCCAGATTATTTATGGTCGAAGCCTAAACTGGCCAGCGGCTCTAAACTTTAAACGATTAGTTTGAATCATAAGCTAAAAGGGCGCTTCCGGGCGCCTTTTTTTATCGCCTCTTTATTTAGCAGTTTATACTGCCAATCTGACATAAACCACCGCCATTGGCAGACTTAGGATCCACTTTATTCCCCCATTGTAATTTGGGCTATCCTTTTACCATATATGGAGTTATGATTTATCTGTGAAGTTCGGCTGGTATGCGGTACATAATTTGCTCATAATGACTGTTAGAAACTTGGGTTTCTGGCTTGCCGTCCTTATTAAAGGCGGGGTTTTACAACTTTCTTTTTTAAGAGGTCAGTGGCATGGCTGTTGCCACCAACCAGAATTATTCGATCCTGATTGCAGATGATGATACTCCTGCCCGGGAGGCTCTTCGAGATATTGTCGAGCAAGAAGGATATCGCACGATTCTAGCGTCTTCGGGCGTGGAAGCAGTCGATCTTATCCAAGAAAGGCAAGTCCATCTGGTTCTGCTGGATATGCATATGCCAAACCTTACTGGTCTGGAAACACTGCATCTTGTTCGCCAGGTTCATACAATGTTACCAGCGATCCTTGTTACCGGTGACCCAACAGAAACCGTTATGAGGCAGGCTCATCAGGCATCGGTTTACAGTGTCATACCCAAGCCTGTAAATCGGGGTATGGTGCTTTATACGGTGATGAAGGCGTTGACCCGTTTTTACGGTCGATTAAAAAGTGGTGATTGAGCCTTTTATTTTGTCCCCTTACTAGTTGGTATTTTGAGGAGTTAAGTTCCAATGGCTTTGAAACCCCTGAATGATAAAATTGTTGTTAAAAGACTTGAAGCAGAAGATAAATCTGCTGGTGGCATTCTTCTTCCAGATAGTGCCCGGGAAAAACCAAGACAAGGCAAGGTCCTTTCCGTTGGTGAAGGTTCCGTTTTGGATAATGGCAAACGTGCACCCTTCCAAATCAAGGAAGGCGATCGCGTTCTCTTTACCTCTTATGCAGGCAGTGAAGTTACGGTTGATGGCAATGAATATCTAATCATGAGTGAAGATGATATTCTTGCAATCATCGGTTAAGAAGTCAGATTAACTTTCTGAGGCACGAACTGTTTAATGCAGTTCGTGTTTTTTTTTATTTCACTCTCGTTGATTTCGCATACAATGGGGTATCGGTTTAATTAGGCAGGCTCTTCATTAACAAAGGGTTTTAACCATGAAATCGTCGTATTTTTCCCCAGTTTTGATCAGTGCCATAATGTTCTTAGGCATTGCAAACGCCCAACCTGCTCCTTTGGATTCCTGGAATTCCTCCGTGGATAAAGCGATTGCCTATCTCAGGAAAAATCAAGCAGAAGATGGTTCCTGGAGTTCCAAGGCCAGTCCGGGTATTACCGGGATCATTATCACAGGTCTCCTAAAAACAGGTAAACTTTCTGCCGATGATCCAATGATTGCCAAAGGCCTTAAATATATCGAAAGCCTTATCAATACCAAATCCGGGCACATTGCAGGCATTGATCCCCGTGTTCAGTTGCAAAATTATGTCACGTCGGTCAATGTGATGGCACTGAGTGCCGCCAATAAAGATTCCTACAAAGCCGTTGTTGGTAATGCTGCCAAGTTTTTAAAACAATTGCAGTGGGATGAAACAGAAGGAAAAAATCCAAAGGATGATTATTATGGTGGTGCTGGGTACGATAGTAAATCAAGACCCGATCTTTCCAATACAGCCTTTTACCTTGATGCCTTGGTTGCAGCAGGCGTTCCCAAAGATGATCCTGCATTCAAAAAAGCCATGATCTTTGTCAGCAGATGTCAAAACCTTAAAAGCGAAAATAATGATCAGCCATGGGCCGGAAAGATAAATGATGGCAGTTTTATTTATTCTGCTGCAGAGGGTGGTGGTGTGCGCAATGCCGATGGCCCAGAAAAAGATGGCTCGATGCCCGGTTATGCAAGCATGACTTATGCTGGAATAAAAAGCATGATCTATTGTGGAGTTTCCAAAAACGATCCGAGAGTTAAAAAAGCTTATGAATGGGTTAGCAACAATTATACCTTGGAAGCCAATCCGGGTATGCCCGCCCAACGCGCTGCTTGGGGCCTTTTTTATTATTACAACACGATGGCCAAGGCACTCGTGGCACTTGAGATCAACGAAGTAAAAGATTCCAAGGGTGTTTCCCACTTCTGGAAAGATGAGCTATCCCTGACCCTTGCTAAAAAACAATCACCCGATGGTTCCTGGTCAAACCCGCAGGATCGTTGGATGGAAGGCGACCCTAACTTGGTAACAGGTTTTGCCCTCATGGCCCTTAGTCATGCCAAGCCTAATAAATAGCATTATTCGTGTGCTGATGCTGGTTGGCTTTTTTTTCAAAGCCAATTCTGTGTCCGCACATCCTTTGCTATCTGAAAACCATGACCGAACAATAATCATCCGCATCCTGAATAATACGGTGCAACTGGATTATTTGCTTGAGGTCGATGAATTACGCGCTGCACGAGATATTGCTTCTCTTCCTGAGGAGCAGCGTTTAAAAATCCGAACCCGGGAACAGCTTTATTCTATTTTTTCCTCTTATATGGCCGAGGTTCTGGGAATCAATCTCATTGCAAAGGTGGACGGGAAAACAATCAACTTTGTCTGCACTCAAAAATCAATCAGGATCAACAACCACCTTCAATGTTTTTTTCGTTTTGAGGCGCCCTTTGAAGTTTCCCCCTTACCCAGCCATTCTTTTCAATTCCGTGAGGGGAACTACGCTGAAGATGATTTTTCTAAGTTGGAAATCCTGACCGCTCCAACCGATGCCTCAATTCTAACCGACCTTCAGCTTCCCAGTCCGGAAATTATTTCGAAACAACCTCTTGATAGGGGCCCCGGTGAAGCTGAAAAGCTTCGCCTTGCCAGTTTTAATTTCTCCTTGGAAGCAAACGATAAATCCTCTGAATCCAATGATCTTTCAATCCAGCCAACCAAAGATAATCAGCGTTCTGAAGATTCCATGCTCAATCTTTTGCTTGATGACAAGCATAATCGTTGGCTTCTTTTTCTCTTTGCCCTATTTTTCGGGGCTGCCCATGCATTAACTCCCGGACATGGAAAAACGTTGGCAGCAGCCTATCTCGTTGGCGAAAAAGGTACTCTAGCCCATGCTTTTCTTCTTGGTGCGGTCACCACTATTTCCCATACAGGGGGCGTGATTTTAATAGCACTTTTTCTCCCATTCTTTTTTCCCAATGCCGCCCCCGCCCAAGTGCAAACGATACTTGGATTTTTTGGCGGGATTACCATTGCTGCACTCGGTGCTTGGTTGCTCCTTCGTAGAATTCTTGGCCAAGCCGATCATTCGCATGGGCCTGGTGCTTCCCACCAGCATAACCCTGATGGTAGTATTTCCGTGAATATCCCAGATGCAGGATGGAAGGGAATTGTGATCCTTGGGATTGCAGGGGGGATTGTTCCTTGTTGGGATGCAGTTGCAATGCTTCTTTTTGCTTTAAGTGCAGGTTTGACTGCTATTGCTTTACCAATGCTTTTGGCTTTTAGTGCGGGGATGGCAGGGATTTTAGTCGCGGTGGGAATTGCTGTGGTTAAAACACGTGATATTATCAAAAAGAATAGGACATCAGGAAAATGGCTTGAGAAAACTTCAAAACTTCTGCCTATTATCAGTGCAGCTTTTGTAATTGTAATAGGTGTCTGGCTTTGCTCGGAAAGCTTAAAAAGCCAGACCCCTCATTAAAAGAATCTAAATAAACAGGATCAATTCAAAGAAGCACACTCAAGAAAGGCTTTAAATCCTTACTTAGCGAATGCTTTTAATTTCGTCTTCTGGTCCAACTTCGACAAAGTAACTGGACTCGATGAATCCTGCAGAGGGAAGAAAATTATTATTCGAGCTTTTCCACACGTTAACGCGCCATTTATTCGCATACACATTGATTGCTGAAATTTTCAACGGGTCTACGGGTTCGCCAACTTTTGCGAAAAGTTTGGCCAGCAAACTGCTTTCGGGTTGAACTTTTATTTTTGGAATCTCTACTTGGGTCATTGTTAAACTCCTAGCTGTTTATTACTTAAAGTGCCTATTAGCTAAACTATCTAATCAACTGCTTAACACATAATATCTTAACGTTAAATAACAAGGATTCTGTTCTACTTCTAGACCACTTTTAACGATTGATTAATTAGAACCCACTATAATACATAATAGCCTGCCTTTTAATTATTCGACAGCAGAAGCAAAATATTTCATCAAGTTTGCAATAATTAAAAAAATTATACTGGATAACCGATTCGGAGACGCCTTTTGCTTGCCTAGAGTTCCATTTTTCACAACTAGGCAACTATTTGGCTTTTTGCCTGGGCGGTTAATCAAGCTAAAGTGCAGGATTATCAAGCTATTTGAAATAAAATTAATTGTAACCTTTCAACTTTACTGGGAATGTCAATTAAGTTAATTTAATAGTTAGCTCTTACCTAAGAAAAATACCAGGACTAGTTTAATGGATCAGGAATCGCCCCCGCCCAGTGGATTGAATTTTAATGATTCTGAAGAAATTATTCGCCTTCTCAAGAGGTTGGTTCCCTTCGCCTTGACTAAAATTGACAAGCTTTTAGTGTCCAAGTTGGACCCGGAGGACATTGTACAATCAGTTTTTCGTAATTTCTTTACTGAGTTGCAAAAGGGTACCTTTAAACCTGCAAGCTGGGAGGAAATGTGGTACCTGCTAGCAAAAATGACCATCTGGAAATGCAACAGCAAGCGCCAATTTTATTTAAGCCAGTCGCGAGATGTTCGAATAGAAAAGCCGTTGGATGGCAATGAATCTAGCGCCGGGAACTCTTTTCTCTTGGATGAAAGATTAATACTTGAGGAATCTCTTGACTTGGTAATGGTTAGGCTTGAAGATGAAAATAGGAAAAAAGCGTTTCTTATGACCCTTCAAGGTTTTTCTCCTGTAGAAATTGCAGAGGATCTGGGGGTTTCTAAAAGAACGGTTGAGAGGTTGAAAAACGATATCAGGGAAATTCTTACCCTGGAAATTAATTCAGGATCCCCAAGGAATTAAATGTCACAAATAACAGATTCAGATAACCCAGTCAGACCCCCGTTGGGACTTCCCCAAGGTAGTGTCCGTGCGTTGTTAACCCTTTTGATTCTTGCTGTTGTCATCAATGAAATGATGTCAGGCCGAGATGTCGATATTTTGTGGAACGAAACGCTATTGATTGCACTAGCACATTATTTTTCGAGGCGCAGATTTCTAAATATCCCACCTGAAGTTGTTCCCAGATTGCAAAAAGAAGGCCTTCTTCCACCAGAAACCAGGCCTCTTTACCTACCCGCGGGGGTCATTAGGGCAATGATTCTGCTTGCTTTTGGTGTTACGGGCTTTTTTCTACAAAAACAAGGCAGGTTGTTTGATCCGAAGGTGTTGCCCATCTTTGGCGCAGTAGGTGCTTATATTTCTGGGATGGTTATTGCTTATTTTGCAAAATGTTTCATGCGGCCCGGCGTGAATTCCATGCTGGCTCGCTGGCAGGATATTCAAGCCATGCTGGTACTGGTTACCGTTGCTAGTACTGCTGCAATTTTTTTTATTCATGGCCCAGAAGGCCTTCCAAGCTGGCTAAGGCACGCATCCCTCTTTTTAAGCTTGTATTATTTTGGTGCCCGTTAATTTTTAGATGGTATCGACTTCGGTGTTTCTTAGAACCATTGCCGCCTGTTCGGGTGGAATATGGTTAATGTAAAATCCTGTGCCCCATTCAAATCCTGCAACTCGGGTAAGCCTCGGAATAATTTCCATATGCCAGTGATAGTGGGGCAGTTGTGATGAATTCAAGGCCCCTGTATGAATCATGTAGTTGTAGGCTGGGTTATCCAAGGCGATTTCCAGCTTCAACAATATCGTTTTAAGCACCCCGCCCAATTCATCGAGTTCATTCTTCGAGGCTGTTTCATAATGGCTGTTATGCTGCTTGGGAATTATCCAGGTTTCAAAGGGAAACCTGCTTGCATAAGGAGCAATCACCAGGAAGCTTGGGCTATCAAGGATGACTCTTTTATCAGCTCCAAGTTCCTGAGAAATAATGTCGCAATAAATGCAGCGTCCCCGGAAATTGTAAAATTCCAGGGCCCCGTTTATTTCTTCGAGAACATTGATGGGAAGGATTGGTGTGACAATAAGCTGGCTGTGGGAATGCTCTAATGAAGCACCCGCAGCAGCGCCTACATTTTTAAAAATCATGCCATAAACCATCCTTCGATCCATTTTTAGGTCCGAAAGTCTTTCGTGATAAGTCCACAGGATTTCGCGGATATAGCTTTCAGGCAGCCGGGCCATGCTCGTTTCATGGAAAGGGCATTCAAGGATGACTTCATGTGCCCCGATCCCATTCATGCAATCGTAAATCCCATCCCCTTTTTTTTGCAGATCCCCTTCGATTTGTAGAGCTGGAAATTTGTTGGGAACCACCCGGACACGCCATCCTGGTTGATCTACCTTGGTGCCTGGTTCCCTGAAAGAATAAATTTCGTTGGGTGTTTTATCTTCATTCCCTTCGCAAAAGGGGCAGTACCCCCCCGGTGCAAGAAGGGGTTCTGCAGATTGAGGCATCGGCCTACGAGCCCGCTCAGTTGCAATAATCACCCAACGACCAACAATCGGATCCTTGCGAAGCTCTGGCATGATTTAACATCCCCATTTTTCCATGGTTTCAATTGATTCAGCTTGGATTAAATCAAACATTCCACATGATTTGTTCAAAATCACTGGTTGGCCTTTTGAAGGTAATCAATCCTTCTCTTGGTGCCCGGTCTCTACCCAGCCCATTTTCCAAAATCTCAACATAAAAAGAAACAGTTTGATCTTCCTTTACATCGAGTGATTCAAAAAGAATGGATAACTCCACTACTTTTTGCAAGGCAATCTCGATGGGCGAAATTATTTCTTTTCCAGCCAATTGATGAACAGCGGTAATTTTTTCCTGGTTGGATATATCAATGATCACCTGGTGCGCTGCAGGCTCCAAAAACCCGATTTTAATTTGATGAAACTGCTTGAGTGACTGCTTGGCATCAGCATTGCAGTCAATTCGGATGAATAATTTTTTAAGATTAAAACCAAAGTAGATGTCGCGAAGCGGGCCCTTGGTAGTCATAGCCATGGTGCCTCGTTCTCCTTGACAGGCGTAATGCCCTGCGGTGAGCCATTCAAAAAATCGGGGCAGGCCATCGATTCGAATTTCGAGGAAAGAACGGGGCAGGGTATGAATGTTGCGCACACCTTTTTTGCGGATGGGCCTGTCAAGTTCTACAGGGGGAAGATCGCCCAGAAAAGTATAAACATTTTTCAGGTGTCTGCGAAAAAGTTCATCGAATAGGGCATCTTGTGCGCAGGAATGATCATCTCCATACCACCAGAACCAGTCGCTTCCCTGGGCGATATAAATCTCCCGCCAGGCTTTTTGCAATAATTCAGGAAGAGACGAGGAATCCTTTGTTTTTAAATATTCGCGTGCTTTATGCAGTAGATCCCAAGCTGTATTATCCTCTTCATGCCCCACCCAGATTGCAAAGTTGTGGTTGATCCATGATCCGGCAAAAAGATGATCAAGTTTATTCGTGGGGGGGTATTGCGTGAGATAATCGCCCAGACGAACAGGATGCACGTTGGCTGTGGAGGTGCATTTACGATAAAGAGCCCGGATAAAGTCGACACCCCCGCCTGGGTAATGCTCCCAGCAATTTTCCCCATCAAGGATTACCGTAACCAATGCGGGCTTTTCCGAGTTGATGGATTTTCCAATTTCCGAAAGGGTGTGAATAAAGTCCTGGGCGGCAGCTTCGGGGTCGCTGTGCTGATAACGAAAACCTATCAGATCGCTAAGGGCATGATCACGAAAAACAATATTGAGCTCCTTACCTGAATCATGAACCCTGTAGGGTGAATAAAGTTTATGGGGGTTGCGGACATATCCTTGGGAATCTCTGCTGACATCGCCATGCGTTGATGCAGATAGTATTTCTTCATCAGTAGCAATCCACCGAAATCCAAAGCTTTCAGCAAGGGAAATAAAAGTCTGGCAGACACTTCCTTCGGAAGGCCACATCCCGGTGGGGGCAACACCAAAAATAGACTTGTACTGATCGATTGCTTTTTGGAAATGTACTCTTGCATCTTCGAGATAAGCGCCCTGATAGGAGGGTAATTGAATTTGGGGGAGTGCCTCGCGTGCAAACTTTTTATCCAGAAGCAGTGGTACAATAGGGTGAAAGTAGGGGGTGGTTGTAATCTCCACCTGCCCATTTTCCTGCAATTTTTTATGAAGGGGCAGGACTAATTTTAGAATCTCAAGGTGCTTGTCTAATAGGAGTTGCTTTTCTTCCTCTGTAAATTGTTTTCCCTTGTTGACAAGTGAGGAAAGAAAAGGATCTTGGGCGACTGCAATTGGATGCACCCAGGCAAGATTAAACCATACTTGCAAATCCCTGAGATCCTTGGAATTAAAACGACGTAGTGCCTCCTGCCCAGAGCATCGTCCCAATCCCCTCCGTTGGTATAGTTCAGCAAAACGAGGGAAAGGAAGGATCATATGGTGTGGGTTGGCCATGAAGAAATTATCAAGCAAAAAAATTGCCTCGGCTTCCTCGAGGCTGTCTGCATTGATCCTGGAAACATCAAGGAACCGATCGGATCTGCCTTGTTCTGTATATTGGAGAATTTGCTCGATAAGGCTGGGTACCAAATTGATGGAACAACGCATGGAGGGAAATTCCATGAGATGCAAAAGCATGCCGTAATAATCCTTGACCCCGTGCAGACGAACCCAGGGCATGGGATTCTCGCCTGTAAAATCATCAGGATAATAAGGCTGGTGTTGATGCCATAAAAAAGCTAAGGAAACATCCGCCATGGTGGATCACGCCTCAGTAATGGAAACACTAAGCTTGACTAGATATTATTGTACGATAAAGCTGTTGATAATTTCTTGCACTGCGGTTCCAAGACCAATCTTGCATCATGGCATTGCGTTGAATTTGGGCCCATTCCTGTGGTTGATTTCGATAGCAATCAATGGTTCTGTAAAGGCAATCATAAAGAGCAGCGGAACTGTAAGCATTGAAACTAAAACCGGTTGCGGACTTGTTGGCAAGGGAAGTGGGATTGGCATCGGTGACTGTATCAGCAAGGCCGCCTGTGGCACGTACAATGGGAAGAGTGCCATAGCGCATGCTATAAAGTTGGTTGAGGCCCGAGGGTTCGTAAAGGCTGGGCATGAGGAAACAGTCCGCCCCGGCTTCAATTTTGTGTGCCATGGATTCATTGAAAGCGAAATTGAGTGCGACTCGGCCTGGGAAGGTGGCCTGCAGTTGCACCAATGCATTTTGATAGTAGGAATCCCCTTCGCCCAAAACCACAAATTGAATTCCCAAATCCATCATGCGCCATGCACTTTCAATTACCAGATCAATGCCTTTTTGCTGAACAAGCCTTGCGACAAGTCCGACGATAGGGATGGAGGGATTGACCTCTAGTCCGAGTTCATGCTGGAGTGCTTTTTTGCAGAGTGCTTTTCCAGGTTGTATGTTGCGGGCATCATATTTTCCTGGAATCAATGGGTCGTTTGCGGGATCCCAGACTTTGTAATCAATTCCATTGACGATGCCGGTTAATTTTTCTGCAAGTGCGGTAAGCACCCCCTGCAAGCCATATCCGTAGTAGGGAGTTTGGATTTCGCGGGCATAAGTTGGGCTGACCGTGCTGATGCGATCAGAAAAAACAATTCCCGCTTTAAGGAAACTGAGGGTGTCGTGGAACTCGAGTTGGTTAAGGTTGAAAAGCTTCCAATTGAGATGAACCATATTCATATCTTCTTTCCAGAAATTGCCTTGGTAGGCAATATTGTGGATGGTCATCAGGCTGCGAACCTTTTGGTATTTTTCAGCAAGGGCCCTATCTTCGCTATGGTCGTATTTTTCCCTTAGGAGGACCGGGCCAAGGCCTGATTGCCAATCGTTCCAATGAACAACATCTGGCCAGAAGCCAAGTTGGGGAAATGAGGCTAGGACAGCCTCATTAAAAAAGTAAAACCGGGCAGAATTATCAGGGTAATCTTTCTTAGCGCCTTCAGACCCGGCAAATTGGTAAAGTCCTCTGCCATAGGATGGATTGTCGCGCTCAAAGAGATCCGGATTTTCAACCAGATAAATAGTGACGTTGGAACCAGGTATTTTTGACTTCGCAAGTGAGCCAGGCACCAGATTGGGCCCTAACGGAATTTGAAAACGTACTTTCGTGCTTTCAAAATTTCCTGTTTTTCTGATGCAATGATACATCGGTAGAAAAACAATAACTTCTTCGCCCAGATTTTCCAGTGCAGGGGGTAGAGCTCCAGCAACATCTGCCAAACCACCTGTCTTGGCAAATCCGACCACTTCTGATGATACCAGCGCGATCCGCATCGCATAAACCCTTAATAAGGCTTTTATTAACGCCTCAAAACTTTTTGAATTACTTAATGTTACTCTATACTTGAGCTTACGGTTCTAATTGCCTCTTCAGAAGTATTTGTTATATGAAGAAATGTGGTTTCCTTTTACGCCAACTGTTAATCCGGAAATTTCGTTACAGCCGGTATACGTCAACCCTCTTTTCTTTGCCGTTCTTTCAATTATTAATTCTAAATTCAAGATAAATCATGCCCTTTATTCAAGGGTTGCTAAGATATTTATAGCGTTGAAGTTGACCTAATTACGAGGTTGCCATGGGAAACAAAGTCCTCCTTGCCATGTCGGGGGGAGTAGACAGCTCGGTTTGTGCACAATTATTGATAGATCAGGGCTATGAAGTTATTGGAGTATTCATGCGCACTGGGGTGCATGGAAGTGAAGATGCTCGGGCAGAAAGAAAAAAAGGTTGCTGCAGTGCGCTTGATGCGGGTGATGCCCGTCGGGTTGCAGACAAATTTGATATTCCTTTTTATGCGCTCGATTTTGAAGCGGAATTTGGCAAAATCATGGATTATTTCGCCCATGAATATCTTTCCGGGCGCACACCAAACCCTTGTGTTGTCTGCAATAACTGGCTCAAATTCGGACAGCTTTGGTCCTATGGCGAAATGCTGGGTGTCGATCATATTGCAACCGGCCATTATGCAAAAATAGTGCATGGTACTGATGGCGCTGAGTTGCATCGGGCCGTAGATCCGGATAAAGATCAATCATATGTCCTCCATGGTTTAAAAAGAAAGATTTTGGAAAAAATAATGTTTCCCCTCGGGGAAATGAAAAAGGAACAAGTGAGGGAGTTGGCTTTTGCTGCCAACCTTAGTGTTGCAGATAAGCCTGACAGTGTTGAAATTTGTTTCGTACCAGATGGTGATCATGCCAAAATGATCAAACAGCGCATGCCCGAATTAAATAGGCCCGGCATGATTGTTGATGAGGCAGGGAAATCGCTGGCAACCCACGATGGGATAGAGCGTTTTACCATTGGGCAGCGAAAAGGGTTGGGTTTTGCTGCGGGGCAGCGCAAATATGTCCTTAAAATTGTGGCTGAGGAAAATAAAGTCGTCGTGGGCGAAATGGAAGGTCTGCTCGCAAAGGGTTTAAAATCCACCGGGGTCAATTGGCTGGCAAATATACCGATGAATGTGCAGGTTAATTGTCAGGCCCAAATTCGTTATCGTCATAAAGCTGCGCCGGCCAAGGTTATTCGTTTAAGTGAAGATACTGCGGAAGTTGAATTTGAAACGAGTCAAAGTGCAGTAACTCCGGGTCAGGCGGTGGTATTTTACGATGAAACCAGGGTTTTGGGAGGCGGATGGATCGATCAGGCCCTTTAATTATTAACGTTTCCTATTGCAAAAAATCTTGGCTTTTACTCTAATAATATCCAGCTTCCCCAAGGATCGGGGTGTTATTACACTTAGTTGGTTTAAACCACCCCATCTATGTTAAGTATCGGTTAAGAATCACCAATCGTGATTGTTTGAAAGAAGGACAATCCTAGAATTAAATTATTATTCAGTAATATTCTATCCTTAGGTACGAACAATAGTGCATAAGGGCCAAGCTTTATAACTTGAATAACCGAATCAGAGTGTTTCGCAAACAGGGGGAGTTGCCGTGGATAATGCCAAGCGAAGAATGAAAATTGTCTTCGTTTGTACAGGGAATACTTGTAGAAGCCCGATGGCGGAAGTTGTGTTTAAAAAGCTTCTTGCGGAAAAACTTGGATGCCAGATTCAGGAATTACCCGATAAAGGCTTTGATATTTTATCAGGGGGCCTGGCAGCCTATAATGGAATGACAGCTTCCCCCAATGCAAGCGTGGTGGTTCAAAAACTGGGGGTTAGCTTGGAAGATCATCAGAGCAGATATGTGGATCTTGAATTGATTGAGCATTCGGATGCTGTTTTAGTGATGACAAAAAATCACTTGGATATGTTTCAAGATCGTTTCCATGACCAACGTATTCCAGTGCAGATGCTGAGTTTTTCAGGTTCCGATATCAGTGACCCCTTCGGTGGAGATGAAAAAGTCTATACTCAATGTCTGTCTGAAATTGAGGAAAATTTAAAACATTTGGTTTTTAAGATACTGTCTTAAACAGAATAAGGTGATAAAATGATTAAGCCAGATCTATTTGGAAAGCAAGGATACCATACCATGGTAATTGCAATCGGTAGTGACCATCGTGGTTATAATGTAAAACAGCGCATCATTAACTTTCTTTCGGGTATGGGCCATGAAGTTCTTGATATGGGCCCGGGTAACGAAGATTGCGTTGATTATCCTGACTTTGCCTTTGATGTTGCAAATTCTGTCAGTAAAAAACAAGCTCACCGGGGTATTTTAATCTGTGGCACCGGCATTGGAATGTGCATTGCCGCCAACAAAGTTGCTGGTGTTCGTGCTGCACCCTGCCATGATAGTATTACTGCAGAAATGAGCAGAAGACATAACGATGCTAATGTGCTGTGCCTTTCAGCAGATTTGCTGGGAGAAGAATTGATCGAGCGAATGGTAAGAATATGGCTTGAAACACCTTTTGAAAAAGGCCGTCATTCTAGACGCATCGAAAAGATCGAGCAGTTTGAAAGTGATTCCAAAATATTACCAAAACCTTCTGCTTCAGTAATGACCAAGAAATAATACCCAATACCTTAATGATGAAGCCTTCTTTACCTTGAAGTAAAGAAGGCTTTTTTGTTTTAAAAGCTGAATTAAGGCTGGGGAAGAATCGGTTGGCGGTTGAACTTCTGGTAGGGTAGTCGCACACCTCTGACAAACTGGAAGTCTGCACGAAGAGAATCTGGCGCATTGTATCCAGCCTGGCCACCAAAGGTGACCACATCGTCCTGGTCCACACCGTCGCCACTAATACCAAAACCAGAAATAAGCTGGCCACCTACGTAAATCCCTGATGAACCAGGGAAGTAGATTACCCCATTCTGATTTTGGATAGGAGTTGTAGCTGTGGCGGGCTGCCTGAAGTTACTTCCTGGATGAAACGAAGAGAACCCAAACACACTTTGGAAAGCGGAAGCAGGCAGAGGCACTCCAACAGTCTGCGCGGTATTTAAATTAATGTTGTTGATTACATCATTAATTTGTGAAAACGGGGCGGGAGGATAATTAATACCCTCTGGGAATCTGGGCAGTGCCAAATATCTAACGGTACGGTTGGTGAAGGCGGTTCCCGCAGGAACTCCTGGTACCTGATCAATGGTTTGTAACTGGGTGGCATCATTGTAATAACGGAGGTTGCGGGCTTTACCAACTGCAACATCAAGTGAGAAAGTGGTGCCGTCTGGCATGCGGAATAATCCAAGGACTTCCCCTGTTACATCAGTTACTGCAATAGTCATCTTGGCATTCTGGTTTAATGGCAGGCGAATCGCAGATCTGGTTTGAAGTGCCTGATTCACCGATTGCATGATGATCGTATTTACCTGTGCTGCAGTGAAGTTAACCCCATCATGAGGTGTTACCAAATATCCTTCAGGTGCGAATAGGCCTGCAAAAACTTGTTGTGTTGCAACGCCAACAGGTATCAGATTTGGGGGTGACCCGGTGTACTGAACATAATTGGTCATCCCATCCCTGGGAAGCAAGTTGGCAAGGAAGCTATTTGTGGCAGTACCTTCGCCCAAAGATTGGCCAAATTGCAGGAGTTGTGTCGTTCCATTTTGTCCGGGCGGGCCAAAGATCGGCAGGGTGATACCTACAAGATCGATACGAGTAGTGCTTAAGGCGGCATTTAATCCGAAGGTTCCATCGGTAGGCAATCCAATACCCCCGACAGGCTGGCTTTGCCCTGCACCGCCTGATGGGAAACCGCCAGTAGCTACAAATGCACAGTATTCAGCTTCCAAAGATCGATCAAGCTTGCTTGGATCATAAGTTGAAGAGAGAGCAGAATTTTCTTCAGTCGCAAAACCGGTTGCTCCGGGGTAAAAGACCCCGATACCGCCAACAATTACGTTGTTTTTAACGATTGGAATACCGCCAGGCAAGGTTGCAATCCCGCGACTCTGGGCGTTGGGAGCATAGCCCGACATATAACCATAGGAATCTGGTGCGGTGTAGAAGGTGTCTAAAATATTTGCAGGAATGTAGGTTGGATCGATATTAAATCGATAGGGTACAAAAACATCATCTGCTGTTCCTTTGATGCGATCAAGGCCTGGGTTGTAAGTTCCATCGCGGTTGGTTTGCTCGATTCCAAAAAGATCAACCTGGGGCGTAAAGGCAATACCGTTGGGCCCGCCATTAGTTGAGGGCTGAGGAGGGAAATGGTTTCCGATGCCCACTGCAGCAACATAACCTGGGCCACGAAGAATGGAATTTTCATCTGTAATACTTGGGTAAGAGTTTACTTCTCTTTCGGTTACGGTTGTCTGGCTGATGTATCCAATCGTGCGCGATGTCAAAGGTGCCTGATTGTTTCCAAACATGCCACCAGTCCTTGCGAGTGCAACTGCACCATCGACTGCAAAAACGAAAAGGTTAGGATCAAAATCCGGGCTGTTTGGGTTCATCTTGGAATTGACGCCGCCTTCAACCTGTACACCCAGGATTCTTCCCTGCCTGTCAACAATTGCGATGATACCATCCTCGCTTTTAGTCGCAGCAGCAGCGCGTTGCAAAAGAGTGGTTACATCCGAGGTGCTTAAGGTTACATTTGGGCTGGGTTGCAAGTTTAGTGTGTAAGAAAGATTTGGTGGTGCCTGGGCAAGAATATAATTCAGATCATTGGGAGAAGGATTGGTGATGGTGGCTTGAACCCCACCATCAGCATTAAGTGCATAACCAAAAAATCGATTGATCCCTGGACCACCAGTAAATGCATCAACTCCTGAAGGACTGCCGATGATATCAAAATCTCCCTGCCCTATTATATTGTCATTTCCCGTGCCACCTGCCATTCGGTTGGCACCAATGCCCCCGGTAATGGTTGAGCCGCCACCGCCACCAAACACCCTGTCATTCCCCAAGCCACCATCAATGACAGCGGGTTGAATAATTTGCGAAGAAATTTGGAGAGAATCATTTCCTGCGCCACCAAATAGATAGATGGAGTTAACATCTGCAGAATTAAAACGACCTGTTTCCTGATTGCCATTGATTACAACAATTTGGTTGGTGATTGAATCAAGGTTGATTGCAATGCGATCTGGAGCATTGGTTCCAATGACAGAAAGGATGCCTGAATCTAATACAGCGGTGGCAGGTACAGATCTATCTTCCAAGGTTTCCATTCGGGGCAAAGCGAAGCCGTTAGGGAAGCTTTTTTTGGGTTTATTAAATAGCGACTTAAAAATATTCATGTCTTTAGAATCTCCAAAAGAAAAGCCCCAATAAACAAACGGTACACAATCGCTCTAGGAGCTATTCCTTAAGGGAAGAATCGACATAATCGGAAAAGTTTATTAGTCATTTTTTAAAATAATTCAAAAAACTATAAAGTTTTGGGAAAGAGGTTCAAAAAGAAGCTGATTTAAGGCATTAATTACTGGCTGAACAACGAATACAACCCCGATAATACGAATTACTGATAAAATTGTTAATCTTTATCAAGCTTACCATTTTTTATTCCGATAAACATCCAAGTAAATATTCGCAGAGATGATTTTACTTGTGATCATTGCAGGTAAAATTATTCGGTCGATACTTTTTAGAGGAAATTCCCATGAGGTTGCGAAGCATCCTGTGGGCTCTGGCATTATGCGGAGCAGGTTGGACACCAAATAACACTTTTTCACAGGAACCTGTGAGAGATGTGCCTTCATTTGTAACCCAGGCTGAGAAAAGTAAAATTGCAAAAGAAGCAATTCCCACCCAATTACCCAATTTAATTCCCGCTCCAGATTTTAAATCCGCTGATAAACCTTTTGAACCAGCCAGGCCTGCAGACAGTTCCAAGCCAATTGAACGTCCTTTGGTAACCCCCCCTGCCCTGGAAAAACCCCCCACTATTGAAGAAATGGTTTCCACCCCGGTACTTCCGCCACTAGGCTTTACGGGTAAATCTTCCGTTCTTTCAGATATAGTTGGTGATAACGATTATGTTCCTATGCCCGATCGCTGGCGTATGGGCTTTCCCGCTTTGGATCGTTATGGTCTGGGACATCCCCCTGTTGTTGATTATCCATTTCAACTTGGCCATTGGTGGGATCCTTATAACCAAAATGTTCTTAAAGGGGATTATCCAATTTATGGGCAGCACACTTTTTTCAACTTTACAGGCTCGGTCACTCAGATAACCCAGGCGATTCAAAGTCCGATTGGGACCACTCCTTTTGAAAGTACTGCCAGGCCTTTTGAAGAGCAGTTCTTTGGTAATCCCAATCAACTTGCAAACTTGACCTTTATGTCTTTTTCCTTTGATTTGTTTCATGGAGATGCGGCTTATAAGCCGGTGGATTGGCGCCTGAAGGCTACGCCAATTTTTAATGTAAACACTTTGAATGTGAATGAACTTGCAGTGGTGAATCCCAATGTTTTGAAAAGAACACAGCGTGATCGGGATTATCTAGCCCTTGAGGAATGGTTTGCAGAAACCAAGCTGGTAGATTTAAGCGCCTACTATGACTTCATGTCTGCAAGGGTTGGTTCCCAGCCATTCAATGCGGACTTTCGCGGATTTTTATTCAACGATATCAACCGTGCGGTTCGTATATTCGGTACCCGCAATGATAACCGTGATCAGTTTAATCTGGCTTATTTTCGCCAGCAGGAAAAAGATACCAATAGCGGTTTGAACACCTTCCGTGATCGTGGAACTAATTTGGTTTTTGCCAACTACTACAGGCAGGATTTCATTTGGCCAGGCTATACGGCCCAAGTCAGCACTAATTATTATCATGACGACCCAACTTTTCTTTTTGATCGCAACAGCTTCCTGATACGTCCGGATCCAGTGGGTGTTTTCCCCCAACATACCATAGATGCGGTTTATTTTGGCTGGGCGGGTGATGGACATATTGAGCGCTTTAATGTATCGCATCAAATGTATTATGTAATGGGTTACGATACTTTTAACCCGCTTGCTGGTCAGGCCCAGGATATTCGCGCAGCGATGGCTGCCTGTGAACTTTCCTATGATCGAGATTATGCAAGGTTTCGTACTTCTTTCTTCTGGTCTTCAGGCGATCGTGACATAACGAACAGTCATGCCTCTGGTTTCGATACCATTTTTGAAAACAGTAATTTTGCTGGCGGCCCATTCAGCTACTGGCAAAGGCAGTCAGTCAAATTGTTTGGGGTCAACTTGGTGAATAGTGGAAGCCTTATTCCTGATCTTCGCAGCAGCAGAATTCAGGGGCAGGCGAATTATGTTAACCCTGGTTTGCTTCTTTACAATTTAGGATTTGATTTAGATATCAATCCCAAGTTGAAAATGATCAACAATTGTAATTTCTTATGGCTCGAAAGTAGCGCTGTGGTTGAGCAATATGTTTTTGCAGGAGGTATTAATAACTTCATTGGCAACGACTTAAGCTCCGGTTTTGAGTATCGTCCCTTTCTTAATAACAATGCAATTATGACCGTGGGTGTTTCAACCCTGATTCCGGGTTCAGGTTTCAAGGCTTTATACAATAACCCTTTTGGAACCATTGATCCTCTGGTAGCTGGGTTTGCCCAACTTACCTTGACCTACTAAGTTGATGTGTTCGTTGAAATACCTTAACTTTACCTCTCTTGACCTAAAATAGTTGAAAAGCTTAATTTACACCCATGCGCAATCTTGCGTATGGGTTTTTTCGTGGCTTAAGTGCAGGAGGCGCAATGGCCATGCTTTTGAGTGTTTCGCGTGAAAAGTGGATCAACAGTCTGGTATTTCTGGCCCTTGTGCTGGGCATATTCTATGGTTTTGGGGGATTGTTTCGTAGCTCGATGCCCCTAGCCGCAGCTCCTCCAGCCGTTGCTATTGTTGCTCCCTCCAATGTACCTTTTCCTTTGCCTCCTGAATTGGAAGGATTGGATCTTAACAAGCAATCCGATGAAGAAATCAAAGCCAAGTCTGCCAACTGTATTTCGTGTCATGAAAATTCCAAGGATCCGCATTGCAAGACAACGGTAAGAATCGGTTGTACTGACTGCCATGGTGGGAATCCGAATTTCACCCGGGATGTGGAAGGCCCAGGATATCCTGAAAGGCCAGCCAATACTCCCCGAAGTTGCCCCGCAGCTCCTCCTGCTAAAAAGCCAGGTGCATGGCGTAACTCTGCCAACCCAGTGCGAAGTTATACACTTCTTAATCAAGAATCGCCTGATTACATCCGCTTTGTGAACCCAGGTGATTCCCGCATCAGCCATATTAGTTGTGGTACCGTAAATTGTCATTCGAACATTGTAACCCAGATTCGAAAAAGCATGATGAGCCATGGTTGCATGCTTTGGGGTGCAGCACTTTATAACAATGGCTCGATTCCATACAAAGTGCCTCGCCATGGCGAACTTTACAGCATGAATGGCACGCCCTTGCGAATTCAAACGAATCCACCACCGACCGACTTTGAAAAAACTCGGGGTGTGATTCCGTACCTAGATCCGCTGCCAAGATATGAAATGACCCAGCCCGGAAATATTCTTCGTATATTTGAACGTGGTGGCAAAGTTCGTAACGAAGTTGGGCTTCCAAATATTTTTGAAGATACAGGCAGGCCTTTTCTTTCGCGTTTAAGTAATCGTGGTTTGGGTACGGAAAATCGTACCGATCCTGTTTTCGTGAGTCTCAACAAAACCCGTCTTTTCGACCCAACACTTAATTTCTTGGGCACCAATGAACAAGCCGGGGATTATCGCAATAGCGGCTGCACTGGTTGCCATGTGATTTATGCCAATGATCGTTCCCCCATTCATTCCGGCCCCTATGCGAAATTTGGTAACAAGGGTTTTGCAACCGACAAAGCCGATGAAGATATCAAGCCCGACCCTACAATTCCAAAGAATGAATCCGGGCATCCCATCCAGCATCGCTTTGCCAAGGGTAATTCCATCCCCACCAGCCAGTGCATGACTTGTCATGTGCATCCTGGTACCACGGTTATGAATAGTTTCATCGGTTATATGTGGTGGGATTTGGAATCGGATGCAGAATTGATGTATCCAAAAAAACAAAGGTATCCCAGCAGCGAAGAATTCATTCGTGCACAAATGGCCAATCCCGAAGAGGCTGCTGCAAGAGGTAACTGGTCCGATCCCGATTTTCTTAACAATGTGACCGATCTTAATACCGAAACCAAGCATAGCCAGTTTGGCGACTTCCATAGCCATGGTTGGGTCTTCAGGGCTGTTTTCCGTAGAGATCAAAAAGGAAACATCCTTGATTACAATGGCGACCCCGTCAAAGACCTTTCTTCGGCCAACATGAAAAAAGGCGTCGACATTGTCAAGGAACTGCAAAGTCGCTTCAAGGAACCAACCGACCCAGCCAAAAAACCGATCAGCCCTGCTGAAGTGAAAAATTTCGAAGCACATGAACGAGCAGGCATCCCCATGCATCTGGTTGATATCCATGTTGAAAAAGGTATGCATTGTGTCGATTGCCATTACATTCAAGATGCACATGGTAATAGCAGGTTGCAAATGGAAGTTCGTGGCGCGATAGAAATCGCATGTATCGACTGCCATGGTTCCTCCACGGATATTGCAAAGCTTCGAACCTCGGGCCCCGCTTCGTACACTTCCAACCCTGATGTGAAACCCGAAGATACGAAAAATCCACTTTATGGGAGAGATCTTACTTCGTTACGAACGCCTTCAGGCAAACCAAGGTTTGAACGCAGAGGTGATAAACTCTACCAGCGCAGCATGGTTGAGAAAGATCTTATCTGGGAAATCGTTCAGACCAAAGATACCATCAACCCACAAAGCGAGCACTTCAACGCCAAGTCTGCCATCGCTAAGACGGTGCGTTATGAAGGTGATAAAATCGTCTGGGGTAATGTGAAGGGCGTTGATGCCCATGATGATTCTGGTTGCGCCCACTCCAATAAAAATATGTCTTGCATCTCGTGCCATTCCTCATGGAATCCTAGCTGCTATGGCTGCCATATTCCACAGAAGGCAAACAGCAAGATGCCCCAGCTTCATAATGAAGGTGATGTAACCAGGAACTATAGTTCCTACAACTGGCAGACACTTCGTGATGATGTGTTCATGCTGGCCCGTGATGGTTCCGTTACCAATAACAAGGTCAATCCTTCACGATCTTCCTGTGCCATCCATGTGACCAGCTATAACCAGAACCGTGAGGTTATTTATCAACAACAGCAGACTCATTCCGGCGAAGGCCTGAGTGGTATTGCATTCAGTACCAATGTGCCACACACCTTTAGCAGCAAAGCCACCAAGCAATGTGCTGATTGTCATCTTTCCAAGGATGATGATAATAATGCCCTGATCACCCAGCTTTCAATGCAGGGTACCAATTATTTGAATTTCATCGGGCGTTATGCGTGGGTTGGTGCGGGTTCTCATGGGTTATGGAGTATTGTTTCAACTGAGCGCGATGAACCACAGGCCGTGATTGGTAGTTACCTGCATAGGCTTGCCTACCCTGATTTCTTCAAGGAGCATGTGGTCAAGAACAAGAGCATGCTTAAACGAGCCCATGAACATGTAGGCCGTGATATCAGTGATCCCCTGTTTCATCCTTTCATGAAGTCTGAGATCCAGAGTGTTCAGCACCGTGGGGAATATCTTTATGCTGCATGTGGCGAAGCTGGATTCCGCATCTTCGATATCGCATTTATAGACCACAAGGGATTTTCCGAGCGCATGTCCACGGCTCCTGTTTCCCCTTTGGGTCAGAAGTTTTACATAAGAAGCAAGTATGCAACGTGTGTTGCTGCCCCCTCAACCATTGCACCAGATCCCACACGCAAGCATTTCCCTGAAAACGATGAACCCCGCATTGCGGGCATCTATGGCCTTATCTTCTTTACCGATAGGTATGAAGGTTTGGTTGCAGTGGGCGCGGGTACCCTGCTTGATGGTGATCCGCTCAACAACTTTGTAAAGCGCGCCTGGACATTCAACCCAGATAACATTCTTGCGGGCGCAAGCCATGTGATTACCGTGGGTAATTATGTCTATGTCACCTGCGATAAAGGACTGGTTGTTATTTCATGCGAGGATTCAACCAAGCCTGTGATCACCGCAGTGATCGATAACAAATGGCTCAAGAAGCCCAAAGCTGTTGCGGTTCAGTTCCGCTACGCATTTGTCGCTGATGAAGAAGGTGTAAAAGTCCTTGATGTGACAGATCTTGCCAAGCCTAAACCCGTCAGCCAGATTAACATTCCTGATGTGCATAGCATTTACCTTGCGCGAACGTATGCCTACCTCGCTGCAGGCAAACTTGGCTTGGTTATCCTAGATATCCAGAACCCTGAGAAACCGAAGGTGGACCAAGTCTTTAATGCCAATGGC
>RFZJ01000251.1 GCA_009920765.1 Planctomycetota bacterium
TTTCACACAACATTTGTGTGCGGTGGGTCACAATAGCATAGTTGTTAATACAATGCAAATTGAAAGATAGGACCAAATTGGACGAGGGTTCGAACCACTGCCTCTAGGGCGCATCAATGAGGTTAATAAACCTATGTATGGATGCGATAAGTCTATATGCGATGGTTGGGGCATATTTTTTTTGCACATGCAATTATTATAGATGCCGTGCCATCTGATAATACTTTTAATAATTGCATATAAAAAGACCGATAACTCAATGCCCCACTCATTTCTCGATATCGATACGTTCAATTGTGTAAAATTGAACTCTTTTTATGTATTTTTGTGTAATGCATAAACTAATACTTTTAAGACTGACTACGTAACACAACTAACTAAAATGAGTGATACTATGGAAACCCAAATCGAGAACACTGTTGTAGAGAACACTGTTGTAGAGAACACTGTTGTAGAGAACACTGTTGAGAACACTGTTGTAGAGAACACTGTTGTTAAACCTGTCCCCAAGAAACGCGCTCCAAAGAAACAACCAGTTGTTGTTGAGACCAATGGAGAGACCACGGATGCAAAACCTGCACCAAAGAAACGCGCACCTAAGAAACAACCAGTTGTTGTTGAGACCAACGCGGAGACCAATACGGAGACCAACGTGGAGACCAACGCGGAGACCAATGCGGAGACTACAAAACCTGCCCCCAAGAAACGCGCTCCAAAGAAACAACCAGTTGTTGTTGAGACCAATGGAGAGACCAATGGAGAGACCAATGGAGAGACCAATGCAGAGACCAATGGAGAGACCAATGGAGAGACCAATGGAGAGACCAATGCAGAGACCAATGGAGAGACTAATGTGGAGACAGCAAAACCTGCACCAAAGAAACGCGCACCAAAGAAACAACCAGTTGTTATTGATACCAATGCGGAGACCAATACGGAGACCAATGGAGAGACCAATGGAGAGACCAATACGGAGACCAACGCGGAGACTACAAAACCTGCCCCCAAGAAACGCGCACCAAAGAAACAACCAGTGGTTGTTGTTGAGACCAATACGGAGACCAATACGGAGACCAATGCGGAGACCAATACGGAGACCACGGATGCTGAAACAGCAAAACCTGCACCAAATAAACGCGCACCCAAGAAACAACCAGTGGTTGAGACCAATGCGGAGACCAATGCGGAGACCACGGATGCTGAAACAGCAAAACCTGCACCAAAGAAACGCGCTCCCAAGAAAGTTGTTTCAGAAGAACAATTCAACACCACATACGGAACCAGTTTTAATAAAGAAGAGATAGACCACATAAACTGGCTAACCACAACGTTCAATGTACATATTCATATTGCAATCAAATATGTACAAGAAAATAGCTTGTGCGAAACCAAACCCAACGATGATTTCTGTTGCAGAACACATAAAAAATCATTTCAAACGTCTTTGGAAAACAGTGAGGAGGTCAATTTAAAAGCGGAACATTTACTTATTATCGGAGAAACAAACGGCGCAATATTCTCGCGAAAAAAAGCAAAGAAAGAGTGGGAAAAGACGGCGAAGTGGGGACCCGAAGAAGAGAAAAAGTATTGGGCAAATCAGATGAGTGTAGAAGACATCGGCAAGTGCCTGGGGTATCTTGTAAGCATCGGGTTTTTGAATAAACTGGATTGGAGTCACATGTAAAAAACTTTGTATATTTGTATATTTGT
>RFZJ01000252.1 GCA_009920765.1 Planctomycetota bacterium
AATGAACGATTTCTTATCCAGCTTTTTTAACAAGTTATCCAAGAAGGTTACCCGCAGGAAAACCACCAAGTGGAACAAAAACCAGATCAAGCTGGATCTTTTGAAACTCGAAGAAAGGCTCGTGCCTGCTCCTAACCTTTTGGTTCCCAGCACCACCTCGGGCGCTCCCCTGGGCTTTGTAGCGGGTACCAACCTCGCCTTTTCGGGCGCCTTGGATATCGAACTTCTGGATACCCCCACCCCCACAAGCACCGGTAATTTTACCACCACCGTTGCCGCCAACGCAGGCACTGCTTCGGCTATCGCTTCAGGTGCAGCAACCGTCACTGGCTCCGGAACCAATTCGCTTTCCATTTCGGGCAGCCTTGCCGATGTAAATGCCACCCTCAACAGCCTTACCTACACCAACAGCACCACGGGCGCAGCCTCGTTGGTAGTAACAGCACGCGATTCCGCAGGCACCCCCCTTACCGATACCAAAACCATCTATGTGAATGCTGCCAATTCTACCTTAGCACCCACAATTACCACTACGCTGGCTGATGTCGCCTATACTGCGGAAACCGCTGCCACTCCCGTGGCTCGCCCCACCATTGCCGTGGTGGCGAACGATCCCCAAGGGGCCACCGGCGTTGTCGTCACCACCACCAACGACAACCCTGCCCTCATCAACGGCATCACCGTTGCAGGCACCTACCCCAACTTTACGCTGGCCATCACCACCAAGACCGGCATCACCGGCACGGCAGTAGTTACAGTAAAGGTGAGCGATGGCACCAACTTCACCACCAAGTCGTTCAAGGTGGTGGTTACCCCCAATCCTTACACCCTGTCGGTGGAAACATTGGCTGGCCGCACTTCGTCAAGTACCAACCCCGGGTACACCGATGGCACCGGTTCGTCTGCCAGTTTCACCAACCCGCGCGGTGCCACTGCCGACAACCGCGGGATTATCTATGTGCAGGACGGCAACCTGATCCGCAGCATTGATACCGCTGGCGTGGTCACCACCTTGGCTGGCTCCACAGCCACCACCACCCGTGTAGACGGTGTGGGTTCTGCAGCGGGCCTCACGTCCATCCCCACCGCCAATTATGCGGGCATGAAGGTCAGCCCTGATAACAACTGGCTGTACTTCATTAACGGCGGATGGATGCGAAAGATGGGCATTAATTCAACCGACCCAACCGAATCAGCCAATTACAAAAAGGTTATCTCGGTACTGGCATTGCCTACCACCCTTTTTCCTTCCACCAGTTCGCCAATGACTGTGGGTGGTGGTTTGGTTTTCTCGAGCGATGGCAATAGCATTTTCATCGTTCCCTCCACCGCCAACGGCGCTGTCAAAATCCAAAAGCTCAACCTTCTCAACAACACCATCGGTGATTTTACCCTGGATAGCGTCAGCACCAACACCATCCTGCCTGTCTGGATGATCCAGGGGCCCAATAACACCGCCATTTTAAGAACGCATCCCAGCAATACATTTGGCAATCCAGTTTATGCGGCGAAAATCATAAGCCTCGACCTGGCTACGGGGGTCACCACGGCTTTGGCTCAAAATCCGCTCAACAACGATGGGGTTAGTACTGGGGCAACCTATAATCCCCTCACTAATGAAATCCTTGCCGATGGCGGTAATCCCAAAATCATCGATGCCAGCACGGGCGCTTTGAAGTTTACCCTCCCAACTTCTACTGCC
>RFZJ01000253.1 GCA_009920765.1 Planctomycetota bacterium
GGATGATGCCCCTTACCTGGTGTTGGATGTTGACAGGGTTAAAGCTGCAAAACTTGGCCTTTCTGCAGAGGACGTGGTGCTTCAAGTTGTGGTCGCTTTAAATTCGAGCGTTTCTGTGAGCCGGAATTTCTGGATTGATTCGCAAACGGGTAACCAGTATTTCGTTGGGGTGCAGTACCCTGAAGATATAGACCGTAAATTGGATGATGTCATGGGGCTTCCTGTAAAAGGAGCTGGTCAACCTACACCTGTCAACCTCGGATCGTTGGTAACCCCCCGAAGAAAATCGGGTGCGGTTGAAATCAACCACGCTGGGCTTCGAAGGGTGACAAATCTTTTGGTTAACACCGAGGGCAGAGATATGGCTGCTGTTGCTGGGGAGATTACTGATATCGTTAAAACTATTGAGCTTCCAGAAGGGATGCGATTACAGCTTAAAGGGGAATACGGGCGAATGAATGATTCGTTTCGTCAACTTTCTTTGGGATTGGTACTTGCTGCTGTCTTGGTTTACTTATTGCAAGTGACTTTGTTTCGCTCTTGGTCGGGCCCGCTGGTGATCATGTCGACCGTGCCTTTGGGGTTCATTGGTGTGTTATGGATGCTATACCTGACAGGAACAACGCTGAATGTGCAATCACTCATGGGGATTATTTTTCTGGTTGGTATAGCGGTGAATAATGGTGTGTTATTGGTGGATTTTGCAAATCGAAGCAGGTTGAATGGTATCAGTGCAAGAGAAGCTATTTGTGCCGCTGCTTCTACTCGTTTTCGCCCAATCTTGATGACATTTTTCGCCACGGTTCTTGCGTTGACACCTATGGCATTGGGAACAGGCCGTGGGAACGAGGCCAATGTTCCGTTGGCACGTGCCGTTGTAGGTGGATTATTCAGTTCCACTTTTTTAACTCTTTTTTTAGTACCTATATTGTATACCATTATTGTTCGTAAATTTAATGCGGTCGATCCAAGGTTGGCAGGAGAATTGGGTGACAACACCAGTGGGCCGGTTGTTTCTTAAAAAGGAAATCAGAACATGGCTGAACATAAAAAAGAATCATGGCTGCCTGCAGCATTGCTAGTTGGCATTAGCGTAATTGGGTTATGGTCCTTGACGTTTTTGCCAACTACGGCCAAAGGTGTTCAGGTTGCAAATCCGAAAGCTCCCCCAGGAATTCGTGTGAAAACCATAAATCCAAAAATGGGGGCAGGATTGGGGGTAAGTGTTGAACAACCGGCAGAGGTTGCGCCTTATTATCGGGCATCTTTATTTGCAAAGTTGGGTGGCACGATTACCTTCTTAGAGAAAGATATTGGCGACAAAGTAAGCGCAGGAGAAAAATTGATAGAGTTGGATCCTACGGTGCAAGAATCCCAGTTGCAAAACAAGTTGATTATAAAGGCGCCATTTGATGGGGTGGTAGCAACTCGTTCCGTTGATCCGGGAACCTTTGTTCCCAGTGCAGCCATCGTGCCTGGTTCCCCTGCATTATTAGTAATTGAAAAGACAGATATCGTTACGGTATCGATGCAAGTGCCCGATTCTTTTGTTGCCTATGTGGGCATTGATACGGAAGCGGAGATTAGGATGGATTCTTTTCCTGGGCGGGCTTTGAAGTGTAAATTAAGTCGATTGGCGCCATCTCTTAACGCTGCTGATAGAACCCTTCGAGTTGAGGT
>RFZJ01000254.1 GCA_009920765.1 Planctomycetota bacterium
ATTCGTAATCCATCTTGGTGGTGATGCGCTCCATGTAAGGCACAGGCTTGGAAGGATCTGAAATGTAAGAATCAAATCCTTCACTGCGATCAGGCTTGGAAGTAAGTGTTCCCTTATCTTGGAAGAATAACGACAAAGAATTCGAATCTTTCGGAGGCCAGACATCATATTTACGCCAAACATTGGTACCCGTTTCAAATACATGGGCCTCGGGTTGCTTACGCGAGGGAATATCCTTCAAATGAAATTCAAAGAAAGGGAACTCAATATTCTCACGGAAGTATTCAGCAGTTTTAGAATTAAAACGGGCGTTGCCCAGCGAATCGCCCGCACCGCGTGACCAACCACCATGATCCCAAGGCCCCATAACCAAAGTATTATCGCATCCGGGGCTTTGTTTCTCGATGGAAGCGTAGCATTCGAGGGCGCCAAAAAGATTTTCCGCATCGAACCAACCGCCCACCGTCATCACCGCGGGCTTGATGTTTTTAAGATGAGGCCGTAGGTTCATTGCTTGCCACAAATCATCATAAGTGCCCCGCTTCATCATTTCATTCCAGAAAGAAATACCACCCTTGAGAAATTTTTTATCTGCGTTGGCGAGTGGACCCATGTCAAGAAAGAACTGGTAGCCATCGGGTGTTTCGTGGTCGTGAGAAACCCTTGCGCCTTTGCGTGTGGGTTCAGGCCGCTCCTTGCCAAACCCCGACATGAAGTTAAAAGCATGGGGCAAAAACAAACATCCATTATGGTGAAAATCGTCTCCAACAAACCAATCAATGACTGGCGCCTGGGGACTGCAGGCTTTAAGTGCGGGATGTGCATCGATCATACCAGCAGCAGTATTAAAACCAGGATAGGAAATACCAGATTGCCCTACCCTGCCATTATGCCCTTTGACATTTTTCAAAAGCCACTCGATGGAATCGAAAGTATCGGTACTTTCATCAAAGTCTTTGGGGCCCTTTTTGGGATTATGGGGCCTGACATTTTGAAAAGTACCTTCAGACATCCATCTCCCTCTTACATCCTGATACACAAATATATAGCCAGACTTTTGAAAGTAAGTGGAAGGCCCGAGTCTTTCACGATAATTATCAATCCCATAGGGTGCAACGCTGTAAGGCGTTCGATTAAGCATGATGGGATAAGTTTTAGAATCATCCTTGGGCACATAAACCGAGGTGAATATTTTTGTCCCATCACGCATCGGGATTTGATACTCATACTTGGTGTAGTTTGCCTTCACATGATCACGAAGCTGCCTTGCCTCATCCATGGGGGGTGCGCTGGTTTGGCCTGCACAGTTCAACAGCAATAGAAAAACCAATGATTTCATTGCAACCCTTTCATCAAAGTTGGGTTAAAAATCTAAGCTGCTTCATCTTCTGCTATCAAGGCAAAACATCAAGCGAAAACCGATGTTTCAAAGAGAGGTTAGGCAAAAGAATTGATTAGACCTGAACATCATCATTACGTACCCGGGGGGTGAACACCAGGCTGGTTTCATCCACCTTGATGAATGCACGGAAGTTTTCAGGAAATTCTAGAATACCGGGCGATGTTTTTTCGATGATCACCGCAATACCAAAGCCCAACCCGACACTGAAGTTAACATTGGGCACCCTGCTATCCATCAACTTTGCGAGCACAAATTTCTG
>RFZJ01000255.1 GCA_009920765.1 Planctomycetota bacterium
AACACCCTCACGATTAACCGTGGAGTTGATGGCACTGCTGCCATAGCACACTCCGCAGGAGCCAAGGTTCGCCATATGGCGATAGGACGTGACTTCCGTGAGGCAAACACCCATACTGAGGCTTCTACGGGCGTACACGGGCTTACAGGGGCTGTAGTAGGCACTACAGACACACAGACCCTCAGTGGTAAGACTCTTACTACTCCAACTATTGCATCTTTCACCAATGCTACCCACAACCAC
Source organism: Planctomycetota bacterium (assembly GCA_009920765.1). Classification (GTDB taxonomy): domain Bacteria; phylum Planctomycetota; class Planctomycetia; order Gemmatales; family Gemmataceae; genus UBA969. The sequence continues at coordinate 244 of RFZJ01000255.1, forward strand.
ACCAACGCTGCTGGTGGTGGAACCCTTACCTCTGCTGCTATTACAGACTTCACAGAGGCTGCTCAAGATGCTGTTGGTTCAGCCATTACCTCTGGAACTCAGAGTGGTATTGCTGTTACCTATAACGATGCTACAAACTCTTATGACTTTAACGTAGCAGATCCAGTTATCACCCTTGCTGGAGATATCACTGGTTCGGCAACTATGACTAACCTTGGCAATACAACAATTACCTCAGCAATTGCTACTGGTGCTATTGTCAACGCAGATGTATCAGCAACTGCTGCTATTGATAAGACCAAGATTTCAGGTACAGCAATTACTGCTGCAGATACTGGCACAGTAACAAGCACAATGATTCTTGATGGAACAATTCTTAACGCAGATATTAATACTTCTGCTCAGGTAGCCTATGGCAAATTGAACTTAACTAACAGCATTGTTAATGCGGATATCAATGCCTCTGCTGCTATCGACTGGAGTAAGATTGCTCCATCATCTACAGTTTCATCAATTGAACTTGGATACTTAGATGGCGTTACATCAGCAATTCAAACTCAATTAGATTCTAAACTAGCAACATCGACTGCAGCAAGTACTTATGCTCCAATAGCAAGCCCTGCTTTAACTGGAGTTCCAACTGCTCCAACTGCAACTGCTGGAACAAATACTACTCAGATAGCAACAACTGCTTTTGTTAAAACTGCTGTAGATAACGTTGTAGCAGCAGCACCTGGTGCTTTGGATACTCTTTATGAATTGGCTGCTGCTTTAGGTAACGATGCTAACTTCTCTACAACAGTTACTAACAGTTTGGCAAGCAAACTTCCACTTGCTGGTGGCACTATGTCTGGTGCTATTGCTATGGCTACAAATAAAATTACAGGTCTTGGTAATCCAACAGCAAACCAAGATGCAGCAACCAAGTATTATGTAGATAACACAGTAGTTGCCCCAAGCAACTTGACTGGTCCTATCACATCGGTAGGTAACGTAACATCTGTTGCTGCTCAAACTGGTACTGGATCTACATTCGTAATGCAGACAAGCCCAAGCCTTACAACACCAAACATTGGTGTCGCTACGGCTACCAGCATCAACGGAACTTCAATTCCATCCAGCAAAACTCTTGTTGCCACAGATTCCACAACTTACGTTGTCCCTTCGCAAACTGGTAACTCTGGTAAGTACCTCACCACAGACGGAACAACATCGTCTTGGGGAACTGTAGCAAGTTACTCCGCTCCAACTCTTGGCTCTACAAGTATTGCTTCGGGATCTACGGTAACTAACGTTAATGGTTTGACTATCAACTTAACCACGATTCCTACCTCAAAGACTCTTGTTGCTACAGACTCTACTGCCTACGTAGTTCCATCACAGACTGGTAACTCTGGCAAGTATTTG
>RFZJ01000256.1 GCA_009920765.1 Planctomycetota bacterium
TGTTCTTCTTCAGTAAGGGATTTAAAGCCCTCACGGTGAAGTTTATCAAGCAAAGAATCCATGCGGATTTCTTCGTCTTCCTGCTGTTTGATAACGCTTTGAATTTTTTTGAGTGTGCGGGCTTTTTTCCATCGCTCCCACCAGCTTAGCCTTGGCTTTGCAGGAACTTGTGGTTCATCCCTTTCAAGGCTGGTATACCCCTGCGAAAAATCATACCCAGATTCATATTCTGAAGTTTCCATTTCCAAAGTCTGCCATTCATTCTTGCAGGCAACATATATGTAAACAGCAAGGCCGAGCACCATCACTTCATTAAAAATAATTCCAAACAAGCCAACGAGAAACATGCAGCCAAAGCCTGTGAATATAACCATGATGGTGGCTTGGCGATAACCAATCCTAGGCCAGAGAAAGGCTTGCAACATTCTTCCACCATCCAACGGAAAACCTATCAGAAGCATATTGATAAGGAATAGCGTCCAGTTTACAAAAAACAGTCTGGAAAGAAAAATGGGAAGCCAGGAGGTTGTCTCTTCAAGAAACCCAGACCAAGTAACAAGGTTCATGGTACCATCGGCATCGATGCGGAAAGGTGGCCAGAATGGGCTCCAAGGGGGTTGAAAAGAAGAGCCGATAAATGCGAGTGTTAGTGCGCAGAAAAAGCAAAGCGCAAGGTTGACAAGTGGGCCGGAAAAAGCAGTGATAAAATGAGCACGTGGATTTTTTGGAATGTCAACCTGCGCCAACCCACCCAAGGGCCAAAGCATGATTTCGGTGGCATCGCCATTCATCTTCCGTGCCCCAAAGCAATGGCCAAGTTCATGCAATAAGACTGAAAAAAACCAAAGCATTGTTAATTGCAAGGCATCGAGCCAAATATGATCGGGTGGGGAGGGTTTTGCCAAACTGATTCGTAGGATTAAACCAAGCGCCACCAAAGGGAACAATAAATGCACCCTAACGAGAACACCAAAGACCCTGCCTAACGGAATTGACCAGGAAAAGGGATCACGCATAGTATTTCTATCACACCGATAACGCCAAAATAACAAACCACCCCTTAAATGGTAACACCTCAGGCGCTGTGGAGCAATCAGATGGATGTAAAGTTTGGGATTTTTGCCTAGGCACTGATCTTAATGGAACGAACAGTCTTGGGCTTATCCTTGGAAAAAGTGCGGAATTGTGACAAAGCCAAGGTAGAAAGGGCCAATCCAGCCCAGTTGATTTCCCCATAAAAAGCCAGTTCATCAAACATTGGATCCGGGTAAAACCCATTCAAGCACGAATCATGTTCTTCTTCAGAAAGCTGTGTCGGTTGGATTTTAGAAATATTCTCGAATGCTGCATCTTCAAACAACGAATCGTCCAATTCTTCCTGCTTGTCTGTGGATGAACCATTACTGGTTTCCGAGGCCGCTTTTGTTGTAGGCGTGATCATGTCATCCGAAACGGTCTTACCATCCAAAATAACCTTGGACCATTGCTTGAAAAAATCACCCGAATTTTCAGGCAGCATCTTTTTAATCATGCCGCCTATCACTTCCGGCCCTATGCCAATCGTACCCCTGATTATGTTCTGAATAATATCGGGGTTTGTTAATTGCCTGATGGTTTCCTTGCCAGCATCATCGTTGG
>RFZJ01000257.1 GCA_009920765.1 Planctomycetota bacterium
GCCAGTGGTCAACGAAGTGGTACCAGAGAAACTTACGTTACCGGTGTTCAAGAACACAGGAGCTCCAGAGAGAACCGTAGTTCCACTAAAACTTACGTTGTAAGCCTTGGCAGCAGTCGTCAAGCTGTTGGTGATAACGGTTGAGCCACTAAAAGCCACTGAACCTGTGGTATCAGAAAGCACAACTTTGGCAGCGGTAAGACCATTCGAAATTACACCACCCGAGTTGGTTACGGTAACCGTGTTCAACGCAGTGGTATGGCCAACGCTGGCCAGGGTGATGGTACTTCCAGAAACGCCAGGAGTTTCCAGAGTCAGGTTCTGTGCACCATTAACACTAGCCAAGAAGATGTCAGATCCAGTTCCAAGGGTTTTCAAGGAAACTGCACCAGTCAAATTAGTTGAAACAGCATCCAAGATGATACCATTTCCAGAAATGCTAGCAGTACCTGCGGTGATATTAGCACCCAGGTTCAAGATACCAGCACCAAAATCAGCGACTGAATCACCAGCGGTGATGGTTGCACCACTTGCAATGCTGACTGCATCAGTAGCACCAACGGCGACAAATACCACATCGCCACCTGCGCCAGCGGTAACAGCTTTATTCACTGCTGCAGTTCCACCATTTACCCCAATAACAATATCACCAGCGGCTGTACCAGTGGTGGTAACGGTACCATTGATGGTAACATTGCCAGTACCAGTTTGCGTGGCAGAAGCATTATCTACACCAATGAAGATTTGGCCATTAGGGCCACTTGATTGAGTTGTAGCTGCAGTGGAAACATTGCCATTGATGGTGATGGTGCCAGTACCATCGTTATCAATGGTGATATCGCCAATACCAGTGGTGCTGATGTTCCCGGAAAGAAGAACATTACCCGAGGTGCTTGTTCCGATAATGATATCGCCAAATTGACTAGAAGTACTTGTGCCTGAAGTGGTAACAGCGCCACTCAGGGTGATTGTACCTGAAGTGGATGTAACTGATACGTAATCAATGCCGGTAATATTTCCAACCACACTGATTGGGCCACTAATGGAGGAAATAATGATATCAGCAAGGCTTGAAGATGCGGTTCCAGAAACAGTGATAGCATCTGAGAAAGTAAGTTGTGCAGAACCTGCTGCTGCAACAAGAACCCCATCAGTGTTTAAAGCACCGGTAGCGGTTACAGCCTTGGCGAAGGTGATTGCGGTAGCAAATTTATTGGTTTGATTCAAATTAACACCATCAGCTTTGATAGTTCCGGAAGCAAGGAAAGTTCCAGTACCAGAAGCTACCAAGTTTCCAAAAGCTGTTGAGCTAGAACCAACATTGCCAGTCAAGGTAACAACACCAGAACCTGCAGCAAGGGTAAGATCGTTACCAGCAACAGAAGCATCCACCTTGTTACTGAAGGTGATATTGCCATTGCCCTGCGAAGTAACAACCAAAGGAGATGCTGATTTGGTGATTAACACATCGCCATTGAAAGCGATATTGGAGTTATTAGCTGCACTTACATCGCCACCAAGGGAAATGGTTTTGCCAGCTGTGGTTGCATTGATGGTAACACCATTGGCATTAGCGGATGTAGCACCAACAGTACTTCCAAATGCAACGCTATCCCCGGAGGAAGTTACACTAAT
>RFZJ01000258.1 GCA_009920765.1 Planctomycetota bacterium
TGCTGACCTTCGCCAGCGCCGCAACCCAGCGGCTCTCGATCCAAAGCAATGGCGCGGCCGAACCGCTGACGCTAACTTTGGCCGTTACCAAGGGTAAGGTAACCCTGAGCCAACTCACCGGCCTGACCTTCACGGCCGGGGATGGCACCGCCGATGCCACCATGACCTTCAGCGGCACCGTGGCAAACATTAATGCAGCGCTGAACAACCTGGTGTACGACTTCGATGAAGTAAACAACTCCACCGCCACCAGCGACACACTGACCCTGACAGCGCCATGGTCGGCGAACGGCAGCAGCGGCAGCGTGGTGCAGACCGTGCCTATCCAGATTGTGAAGGCACCAGTCATCAGCCCGATCGCCAATATCGTGACCGTCCCCGGCGGCACCATTACGCCGGCGGCCTTCACGGTGACAGATGCGGATACCGCAGCCAACGCCCTGACTTACACCATCACCAGCAGCAACACGAGCCTGATCCCGAATACTGGTTTGGTTCGTACCGGCGGAACCGGGGCCACTGGTTCAACGGCACCAGCCAATGCCCAGAATTCGCTTGCCATTACTCCTACCACGGGCCGTACTGGCATCACCACCGTGACCATCGCGGTGAATGATGGAAATATTACCACCAGCACTACCTTCACGGTCACCATTTCGCCCGTCGTTGGCGCACCAGACCTTATTGCTACAAGCGATACAGGGTCTTCCAGCACCGACAACCGCACGTCCGACAACACGCCAACTTTCTCCGTGGCCCTGGGCACGGGCGTGCAGGCGGGCGATGTTGTGGGTATCTACAACGGCAACATCAAGATTGGTGAGGCGATTGTAACTTCTGCCGATATTCTGGCAGGAAGTATTCAAATCACCACCAGCCCAATCACCGATGGCAGTTATTCGAACATCACCTCGAGTGTGGTGTTTGGTACCGACAGGGGCATTGCCTCTGCCGCGCTTTCACCGCAACTGGTGATTGACACCACTGCCCCCGGAACCCCCACCGGGTTGGCCGATCTTACCACTGCTTCCGATACGGGAAGTTCCACCACCGATAATGTCACCAATGACTCCACGCCCACTTTCAGCATCCCGCTTGCCGGAACGGGTGCGGTGGCAGGTGATGTGATCCAACTGTACAACGGTTCCACCTTGATTGGCACCTACACGCTGACTCCTTCGGATATCACCGCCAATGGTGCATCCCTGACCACCAACGTGCTTCCAGCTGGAACCTATTCCGATGTGAAGTTCCGCATTGTGGATGCTGCTGGCAATGCCAGCGCCTACAGTGGCAGCATGGCGCCCGCCATGGTTATCGATCTTGGCGCACCAACCCTGGTAACCCTTAGCCCCGCTGATAACGCCACGAACCTGGTTCCGCCGACCACACTGGTCATGACTTTCAATGAAAACATGGCCAAGGGTATTACCGGTACCATTGTCATCTGGAAAACTTCTGCCAACAGCCCGGTGGAAACATTCAATGTGGCCACCAGTTCCCGCGTGATGGTGACTGGCAGCAAGGTTACCTTGATCCCAGGAACCACCCTGGAATACGGCACCGATTACTATGTGACGGTGGACAGCACCGCCCTTTTGGATCTGGCTGGTAATGCCTTTGCGGGCCT
>RFZJ01000259.1 GCA_009920765.1 Planctomycetota bacterium
AGTACAATGCTTCTGGCTCGCCTTGCTGCGATGCCCAGAGTTGTTTTTCATCTGCCACCGGGCAGATGAGAGAAAATTTCCGCCTTGTTGTGGACAATGTCCTGGGCAAGCGCTGGTTGACTTCCTACACCACGGTACAGGAAACGACCATGAAGCAAGTCACCAAGACTTGCTACAAAGACGAAGCCCGCACCTGCTACAAGAAGTGCTATGAAACGGTCTTCAAGAATGTTGAAGAACAAGTTCAGAAAAAAGTGGTTGAAACCGCTTACAAGGATTGCGAATACACCGTATGCAAGCCAGTTAAAAAGACTTGCATGAAGGAAGTAACTTCCACGGTTTGCAAGCCTGTTTGCGAAACCCACTACAAAGACTGCAAGTACACCATTTGCAAGCGTGTTCCAGTTCAATGCGAAAAGGAATGCTGCTACACCGTTTGCAAACCAGTTACTGAAGTTCATTGCCACAAGGTTACCTGCCAGTTGCAGAAGAAAATCTGCGAACAGCATGAAAAGGAATGCAAGTATACCGTTTGCAAACCTGTGCAAGAAACCTGCATCAAGGAAGTCAAATGCGTGCAGAACAAGAAAGTTATTGAAAATTGCGTGAAAGAAGTCAAGTGTGTTGAATACAAGAACGTACAGGAAACGGTTGAAAAAGAAATCGTCAAGACTGTATGGAAGCCTGTTGAAACCACCAAGACTGTTTCCCGTAGAGTCGGCGAATGGGTTGTAGAAAACTACACCATCCCCGCTACCACCAGAACCCAGTGGGTTCGCACCCCCAGCGAATCGGTGTTTGATCCTGCTACTTGCCGCACTGTTTGCAAACCAGGCAAGTTGACCCGTGTTTGCTGCGAAGTTCCTGCTAAGGAATGCTGCCGCAAGGTGTTCAAAGTCAACACCGTTTGCGAACAAGTTACTTGCAAATCTTTTGTAAGGGAATGTGTTCGTGAAAAAGTTCCAGTAACCGTATGCAAGAAGGTTCCTGTCTGCACTGTAAAGAAAGTTCCTTACACTGTATGCAAGATCGTTCCTGAAACCATTGTAAAGAAAGTTCCTTACACGGTTACCAAAATGGTTCCTGAAACCATTGTGAAGAAAGTTCCTTACACCGTCAGCAAGACCGTTCGTGGTGCTTATGTTGATGGCAAGGGTGTTGGCCATGGCGAACCTGGTTTTGACAAGGCTGATGGCAAGAATGGTAATGGCAAAGGCGGCGATGCCAAGAATGGCAATGACGGCAAGGGCTCCAATGGCAATGCAGGCAATGATGCTGGCAAACCTTGGGTCTTCACCGAGGGCGCAACCTTTGACAAAACCTACACCACTACTTCAACCAAGATGGTTCGTGAAACCCAGGTCAAGAAAGTCCCCTACACTGTCTACAAGACTGTGACTGAGGAAGCTGTAAAGAAGGTTCCTTACACCGTAGTCAAGATGGTTCCTGAAACTGTCAAGAAGATGGTGCCTGTAACCGTGACCGAAATGGAAACCACGAAGTGCGTAAAGAAAGTTCCCTACAAGGTTTGCCGAACTGAAACCGTAACCGTATGCAAGAGAGTTCCTGAAACGATCTGCAAGATGGTACCTTACACGGTTAATGTAAAGGTTCCTTACAA
>RFZJ01000260.1 GCA_009920765.1 Planctomycetota bacterium
AATATAAATATATATTTTTTCCTTGTAGAACGTCCAATATTTTTTTTAATTTGAATAAGCAAGGCCGCCCATGCCTGACATAATTCTCAACACGTTATAATTGGTAGCATAAACTCTGATCTTAGATCCGAGAGCAGCTTTGGGGGTAAGTTGGAGTTGGAGGGTGGCGTTATCGATTCTACTCATGTTACAAGAACCGCTTGGCTGATGGTCCTCGGGCTTGAGTGCAAAAGAATAAACATTGATACCAGTGGGGGGAATGTTGGTGTGGTGTTGGTAAGGTTGAACCAAATTGAAATAAGATCCGAGTCTTTCTTGGAAACGATCGTGTCCGTTCAATTGGAGTTTGGCTCTAACAACGGGATTTCTACCAGCGTTGATGGGACCGAATCCAGCGTGATCGGAGTAGTCACCAGCAGTGGTAATAGCACCGAAATCAGTAGGAGCCAAGTTATTGGCGTTAGGACCAGGGCCAGCAGGGAGGTTAATTCCTCTGATTTGGGCGTTGGTTCTTCCACCAGAAACACCACCATGGCCAATAGACAAACCAGCTTGTTGTAAATACTTAACGTAATCAGCATCAAGAGTTTGAGTTCCAACAAAGGGGAAAACATTTACGTTATCCTCAACATTGGTGAAAACAAGTTGGGAAGGATCAGGGAGACCAGCACTGTTGACTGAACCGAATCCAGAATCAGCATCGAAGTCATCAGTGTAGTTATTCCATTGATTGTAACCAAGTTTAACAACATCATCTCTTTGTACGACCCAGATCAATTCCTTGACGGGGTGATTGAGGTTGAGCTTCACCTTAACGTTGGTATTTACGGTACTTTCGTCGCCGGTAAATTGTAATTGTTCGATAAGGTACTCATGGGAAGTTTGAGCGAATCTTCTTCTTTCGTCGGTATCGAGGTAGATATAGTCAATGAAGAGGGTAGCATATTCAAGAGAAGGAACGCAGAAAGCATCAGTGTTGCCATTGACGGAAACACCGCAAGAGTTCAAAGAACCAGATGTGGAAACGTAGCATTCAGCCTTGGGTCTGAATTCAAGTTCAATCTTGACTTCGTGGTATTGGAGAGCGATCAAGGGGAGAGCAAGACCAGCGTTTCTGCAAAACCAGAATTGGAAAGGAACATACAAAGTAGTAGCTTCGGTTCTGGTTAAGCCAGTACCAGTAAGAGCAACAGTGTTACCAATCATGTTATCATAACCAGCCTTCAAGCCAGAAGGAATGGTAAGTTCATTCCAGATGGTAAGCCAGTCACCGTATTGCTTGTCAATTCTTTGACCTCCAATTTGGACTTCGACGTTCTTAATAAGGACGTGGCCGATGAAATTGACCCATCTGAAGAAAGCAGATGAGACAGTAGATTCAACTCTGGGAAGAGTGACTTGTAAATAAATTCTATGGATCAAATCACCGTTTCTTGAAACAGTGCAGGTAACTTTCTTGCCGAAATCAGCAGTTCCGTTAAAGGTTTGTTCGATGGCTTCCATAGAGAAGTTGGTGTGTCTTCTGTAGACAACTTTGAAAAAGGTAATTTGGGGATTTCCAGTAAGATAAACATCTTGTGCGCCATAAGCTACGAGTTGCATGAGACCTCCTGTCATTTT
>RFZJ01000027.1 GCA_009920765.1 Planctomycetota bacterium
CGTTTCCTTTAGGCATATTTTTATCTAATCCTTTAGGGTCATTTTTTCCTGCATCATCCTTGTTCTCGTTTCCTTTTTTATCGGAAAGATCTTTGCCCATGGGGGTTTTATCATCTTTTCCGGCATTGTCCGGATTGTTCTTCGCAAGGGCATCATTCAATCTTTTTTCCTGGTCTTTAAAATCGTCATTTTTGCCGATTGGGTCGTTCATAGAATCTTTTTCATTACCCTTGCCTTCAGGATTACCCTTTCCTTTTTCATCATTTTTGGATTTTTCCTGGCCTTTGCCTTCGCCTTGTTTTCCACCATCAGCTTTATCTGTGCTATCCTTGCCCTCGGATTTTTCCCCCTGCTGGCCTGGTTGTTGCTTTTCTTCCGAGCCTTTTTGTTCTTGCGTATTTTTCTTTTGTTCCTCGCGCTGCTGATTTTCTTTCTTTAGCTTTTCATCCTGCTTTTGGTCGTTCTGCTTTTTGTCTTGTTCCGCCTTTTCCTTATCCTTTTTAGCTTGTTCATCTGTGGTCCGATCTGCAAAATTCAGCCTGAGAACTTTGCTCTTGCCCAGATTAGGCTTGGGAAAATCGCATGCATCTTCAGCTTCCACCCAGTAATCGATGTAAGAACCTGAAGCTGGTTTGTATGCGAGGCCATCTTCCGCCTGAAGCGAAGCGATATTGATAAAATCCTTGTAAACCAAACTGGAAAGATTACCACCCGAAGGAAGCTTGAGCGCTTTTTCATCTCGATAAACTTGAGAACGCAATGGGCGATCCCCAGAAGCAATCATTTTTAATACGACTTTACTAATACCAAAATCGTCGACAATCTTTCCTTCAAGGTCAAGGACACCATTAACAGCCACGGTGGCTTCCTTGCCAGGCGACACCAAATCGATCATGGGTGCATTATCAGCAATTGCTTCCATAGGAGCTGGCATTGCATCGACATACTCATCCCTTACGGAAGAAGTAAATTCAATTTGATAAGTACCCGATTGCGAAAGCACAAAGGAAGCTTCCATCAACGAAGGATCGGAAGGCGATTTGATCAGATACACTTTGTCGGTTTTATCTTTACCATAAAAGAACCGAACGGTTCCATCTTTAGTGGCGCAGTTGGCGCGAACACGGATTTTGACAGCGGTGCCTGCAGGGGCAGAAAGCTTACGCTGGGCTGTAGTTGCTTCTGGCAGGCCCGTATAGGGTCTGTATTTGTAAGAGGCCTGAAAATCAATGATGAGAGGCGTCAACCTGACATCGACCTGATAATCTTTGGTTTTGGCATCGCCCGCGGCAACCCTGTAAGAAAAACCGCTGCGAACTTCACTCGATGGAATACGGATCTTATGTTCGCCACCTAAATCTCCCGCACCAAGAAACTTGGTCTGCCAAGGATCGTTTTCATGATACCGCATCATAAGCCTAGGAGATTCAGGGCTGCCTGGTGCAGGAAGCTTTCCCGTAACCTTAGCGACAATATCAACCGGCATACCCATGGCAACCGTGATATTGCCTTGTTCAGGGGTAAGAATTGCAACCGTATTCCTGGTTGCAATGGTCGTTTCAATAAAAGGCGTAAAGGTTCGGCCAAGCATGGAGAAGAAAGGAGCTTTCCCGAAAACCACCAAAAGGATAACCAATGCAAAAAACAAAAATCCTGCAAGAGTTCCGATCATGAAAAGGTGCTTGCTGGAAACAAACTCATCATCTTCATGAGGTTTCAAATCCTTGGCTGCGCGTTTTCCCAGAGCCAATTTCACGGGTTCAGGAATTTTGTCGTTTTTAAGATCAACCCAATTGACAAGGCTATTCTTGGCATCGGGAATCGCCTGCTCCAAAATCAAAGCTGCATAAATGGGGTTAACCGATTGCAAAAGAGGGGTTAGTATCCGCTTGTAAATCCACCACCCTACAGAAACCGCAAACCCTGCAAACAAAAACTGTCGGGTCAACGAAGAAAGCGTTAAAAACCGATCCAACAAAATCACAATCAAACCATAGGAAAAAAGAATAACCAGCAAACCAAAAGCACCCGTGCCTACATCAATCCAACGGATTTGTTTTTCAATACGCTGAATTTGATCTTCAACAGCCCTTTCACTTCGGGATGTTCGTGACGTAGGAGGGGATTTTAGTTCGGTAGCCATTTCAATCAATTCTCCCAAAAAGGAAGCTAATAACTTTTATTATTCTAACTTAAAGGCAAATCAATTACTTCGTAAAACTTCGTCATAGTTAAAGTATGGGTCAACCCATACTTTTTTGTGCCAAAGGTAGACAATACCAACTAACAAGGGTAATATGCCCTGATTACAAGACGAGGCAACGAGCCAAAAGATTGCAGAACCCACCTAAATACTGAAGGATTATGAAAATGGACGCTACAACCCGCAGAAACTTCCTGACTTATGCACCTTCAATAGCCACATTAGCTTGCATCAACCCAGCATTTTCAGCCCCAATTACCAAAAACGAACCGAAAGTAATCCCCTTCAAACTTGGTCTTGTCACTTACAATCTCGGTGCAAAACTTGATATTTCTTCACTATTACGGGTTTGTAAAGCAACCGGAATATCCCCAGTTGAGCTTCGCACCACCCATGCGCACAAGGTCGAACCTTCCCTTTCTGCAGATGAAAGAAAAGAAGTTCGTAAAAAATTTGCAGATGCAGGAGTTGAAATCTGGGGTGCAGGTTCTGTTTGCGAATTCCACTCCACCAGTAAAAAAACAGTTGATGAAAACATCGAAACCTGCAAGAAATTTGTCGACCTAGTTCGAGACATCGGAGGAAAAGGGGTAAAAGTAAGACCCAACGGGCTACCCAAAGAAGTTCCCGTTCCCAAAACTTTGGAACAAATTGGCAAAGCTCTCATCTCATGTGGGAAAGCCGCCAATGATGCAGGTATCGAAATCTGGGTTGAAGTTCATGGGGCAGGCACCGCCAAACCGGAAAATATGAAAACCATCATGGAACAATGTGGCCATGCCTCGGTTGGGGTTACCTGGAATTCCAACCCCGATGACATAAAAAATGGCAGCGTGGAAGAATCTTTCAAAATGCTGCAACCCTGGATTAAATCCTGCCATATCAACGACCTTTACAAAAACTCGCTTGGCACCTACCCCTACCGGGAATTATTCAAATTATTCAGGCAATCAGGTTACAACAGGGCAACGATGATCGAAGTGGGGAAAACGTTCCCTGACGAAGCCTCAACCATTGAGTTTTTACACACCTACAAAGGACTCTGGACAGAACTTGCATCCGCATAGTTCAAAAAACTCATGGGACAAACGCAACGAATCGAATTAAACAGTGGCAACATGCGAAGGTATGCGCTGTTGCGGAAACCTCGCAACTATTCAAAACCTTGCGCACTACTAATCATGCTTCATGGAGCCGGTGGTACCGCATCCTGGACTCTTGACGAAACCGAACTCGATAAATTCGCAGATGAAAAAGGGATTGTCCTGCTACTTCCAGAAGGCACACGGGAAGACATGAACCGCGGCCCAGGATTCCTGCAAAACCCCCAAGTTTGGAATGATGGCTCTCCCAGGGCACAGATGGGACAACCAGGCGTTGATGATGTTGCCTTTCTTGACCTCTTGATCGACCATGTATTAGGCCTCAGGCTTATTGATCCAGCTAAAATATTCATGGCGGGTTTTTCCAATGGTGCAGGAATGACTTTTCGTTTCGCAAGCGAGGGAACCCACAAACTTAATGGTATTGCCCCCGTTTCAGGGCTAATGCGGCAAAATCAGCAACCATTAAACCTCTCAATCCCCACCATTTACATCATGGGAAAAGCCGACCCTTTAATGCCTATTGAAGGCGGAGCAATTGTTTCACCTTGGACTCATCTTTCGGAAAACAGGCCCGCCGTTTCTTCCACAGTCTCCGCATGGGAAAATGCTCTGGGTGGAGTTAACTCCTCTAAAACCGAAACTCAAAATGGAGTTCAAATTACAGACAGGCGCTGCGGCAAACTTAATACGCCTTTTCGTACTATTTTAGTCGAAGAATTAGGGCATCATTGGCCCGGGGGCAAGGGAACTTTAAACAAACGCCTTGCAGGCAAACCTTCCAATAAGATTCATGCATCATCAGAGATCTGGACATTTTTTAACGGCTAGAACTATCATTAACCGGATCTATCGCAACTTACGGCGCATGCAAAGAGGGGGCTGCAGGATTTCTTGTAAAACCAAAGCGGAACCAATAACTTTAGGGCCTTTTAAAAGAGCAAGGGCCTCGGTAATCAATGGGCTGGTTTTAGAAGCAAACCTACGCCTGGAATCTTTGGTTATGGTAGCGGGTGAAGTAGGCAAAACTTCCGGCTCACTCGCCAACTTTTTAACTGTTCCTGTCTGGATTGGAATCCCCGCAGGCTTAACATCACCCTCAATTTGATCAACTAAAAATGGCACTTCGGGTGGTTCAAATTTATTTCTTTTAACAGAATCTTTAGGAGGTAGGCGCCGTTTTGACTTCGGGGCAGGAGGTTCAACCTTAATGGAAGCCATGGGAACAGGATCAGGCTTGGCCCTGCGCTGCTTTACTTCTTGAAAAAACCGCTCGATCTCTGAAAGAGGAGACAGGTTGCCTGGTCCCAAATTTTTAGCCCCTGCCTTCGGGTTTGGCGGGGCATTTTTATTGCCACCAGCCAATGAACTTATAACCCAGATTACAAACGCAATCCCAGGGATTATAAAACCTTCCCAGCCTACTGCAAAAATCAAGTCCATCGCAAATACCTGATTAAAGATTTAAGAAGAGGCCCTTTCTGGAGAACCCGCAATTGCATTTCTCATTTGGGTGTCAGACTGCAAATTTTTCATCTGGAAGTAATCCATGTAACCCATTTTACCTTCCCGGATTGATTGGGAAATCGCCTTGGGCACTTCTGCTTCAGCAAGGATAACCTGAGCACGATTTTCTTCGGTTTTGGCTCGCATTTCCTGCTCCAACGCAACCGCAAGCGCCCTGCGCTTTTCAGCATTTGCCTGCGCTACCCGAAGATCCGCACCTGCCTGCTCTTCCTGCAATTTTGCACCCACATTCACACCCACATCAATTTCAGCCACATCAATCGATACAATCTCAAATGCAGTCTGAGAATCCAAGGCATTCTTCAATACGGCCTGGGAAATCAAGTTCGGATTTGCAAGTACATCGGTGTGATGATCTGCGCTACCAATCGCTTTAACGATACCTTCGCCAACGCGGGCAATAATGGTTTCTTCAGTGGCGCCACCAACCAACCTGTCAAGCTTGGTTCGAACCGTAACACGTGCACGGGCACGCAACTGAATTCCATTTCTGCATACGCCATCAAGAGTCGTCTTACCTTTAGAAGGATCAGGGCAATCAATAACTTTAGGATCGACACTGCGCTTGACGGCTTCGTAAACATCACGGCCAGCAAGATCAATTGCAGCAGCGGCACTCCATTTCAAATCCATCTTGGCTTTGTGGGCTGCAATGACAGCACTCACCACCTTCTGTAAATTACCTCGTGAAAGAGCATGTGCTTCCATATCTTGAGGGCTCACGTCCTTGACCCCCGCTTGAACCAACGCAATTTTTTGCTTCACAATCGTTGTGTAATCAAGCCCGCACAACTTCATCCTCAACATATCTACAAAACCAATTCCTGCCCCCGTAAGAAAAGACTGAACCCAAAGACCCACGAAGTTCAAAAGAAAAAATGCCACAAGAAGAAATATGATAAATCCGATGACACCGCCGACAAGATAAACGGTAGTGATCGAATCAGAAGCAGCTAGGATTGTGCCAAACATTAAACTCTCCCTATATTCAGACGGCTTTTGCTCTTATTCTAATTTAAATCCATGTTGGATATTTGCTCATTTTCAAACCCGGATACCACAAAGGGTTTGACCACTACATGTCCCCCTTGCGCCGAAATGCACACCACGGGCGAACCTTCAGCAATCAATATTCCCTCACTAATTGCATCAATCCGGCGACCTTCAAAGTCCACTATACCAGATGGGCGCAACTCTGAAAGTGTTTTACCTGTTTTCCCGACTAATAGATCCAAAGCCTGATGCGAAGCCATGTTTCCAATAGTTTCCTCCCCTGCAGCGCTCCGGACTGTCATTTTTCTGCCCACACTGGTGCGAGGCCAAACCCAGAAGAATAATTTTAAAATAACAGGAACACCGATCCCTGAAAGGGAAAGAAAAATAGCACCCTGAAGCAAACCCTGCTTAAATGCAAAAGTAATACCCACTATCATGCTTGAAAGGGCAAGCATCCCAAGAATTCCACCGGTGGGGAGAAACAATTCCAATCCAAATAATACAAACCCAGATGACACTAAAAAAACCGCAAAAGTTAAATTCGTTGAATCCATGTGCACTTTTTTTCCTATGTAACCAATCAACTTAATATCTGTTTAACAAACACCTTCAAAAAAAAGAAATCATAAAACTTCACAAACAACAATTTTGCTACCTTCAACCTGACATACTTTTATTTTGGCCCCTTGGTTTATGAATCCACCATCCGAAACCACATCCAACCAGCGATCTCCGATTCTTGCCTTTCCCGAGGGATGCAGGGAAGTTTCTGCAACACCAATCGAGCCTACTAAGGCTGGAAATCCTTGATGGAATTCATCTTCTGCAAACAAAGGCTGATCATCGTTATCGGGGGGAATGAGAAAAAGCTTGCTGGTCATCGGCATGGAAGGCAAAAACTGTGCTATGAATACAACCGCAAGCAATGCCCCCATACAGCTAATACCATAGGGTGCCATGGATTTTCCCAAGCCAACCCATTCATCCGGGTTTTTAGGCCAATGCCCATAAGCAACCAATCCGAGACTCCCCAGAACTAGCAAAATCCCAGCAATACCAGTAACACCAAAGCCAGGCAGAATAAAAATTTCGACGCCCAAGAGAATCATACCAAGAAAAAAAAGAAAGATTGCTAGCCAGAAAATCTGCCCCGAGAACTGGGAGTGCGACCAGAAAAACAAAACAAAAAACAACGCAGATAAAACTCCAGGCAGGCTGATACCAGGCATCTTCACTTCAAGAATAAGACAGGTGATTGCAAGCATGATCAGGACAACACGAGTCCAGGGATGGGTAAGGAAGTCCGCTAAGTCGTCCAGCCAATCAGTCCCGGAAATAGGCACGTTTTCAGGCTTAAAATTTTCAGAAATCAAAGCGCTTTCAACATTTTTTGCAACTGTACTTGCCAGCCCTATCCGAGAATCGACCGCCTGCTCAGCCCGAAGCTGCAACGGCTTGTTTTCATCTTCCTTGACAAACGGCTTGATTTGTAATTCAAGCTTATATGCAGGTTGGTTGACCAGATCTTCGGATTCGATTAGCTTGACTTCGCCTGTTACCTTATGAACCACCAAGGCTATTCTACTTGAAGGGTTAAGGAATGCTTCAGCAATTAATTTCGCCTCGGGTTTGGATGCGATTTTATCTTGGAGCAACTCATCAAATTGAGAGCGTAATCTTAGTTTGACTTCCGGGTTAGTGATCAATTCATCATCAATTGGGCCCAATGAGGCACCTTCCTCCATGATGATTTTGGAACAAGCCATCGACAAGACAAGCGAAAATCCCCGCGCCCGGGTGGTATGAAAAGCGATGGTTTTAATGGGATTAACACGGGATGATTTTTCCAGATCCCGGATAAAGCTGGCCATCTCAAGTGCAGACTCCACTTTCCCTTGACCACACTCAAACTGCAAAATCAAACAATTTGCTCCTTGTCCAACCGCCCTGCTTACCCTGCGCTTAAAACGCTCAAATAACTCTGGATTAATCTGGCCCGTCAACACAATACGCCATGGCACCAGTTCCCTGGTGGAAACAGTAGCATCACCCAAACTTTTTGCAGACAGTCGAAGAATTGCAGCAAGCGCCCCGAGGTTATCTGCGGGCTCCTGCTCTGAAATACCAAGGGCCTTGGCTGTGGAAAAATCATAACGCCCTTCTTTGCCCGCCTGTAATACAATCTCGCCCTGCGGATCTTCCCCCCGCTCAACAAAAATCTCCCGCCCTTTAGGGTTGGTAGCTTTTACTACGACCAAATCTGGAGAATACATTTTCCGAATAACCACCCGTGAAAATCTTCCTGCGGTTATCTCGTCGTACGCGGTTCGAATAGTGTTGCTCAAAAATTCACCACTATCGCCAACCACTCCGCCCACCAATGCATCTTTAGAAAAATAAATACTATCGCATGCAAGCAGAGGGAGCACTGCATGCCTTTGCACCTCGCCATGCACCCATCCAATAACACTTAAACTTCCCCTGTTTTTTAAAAGACGCAAAGATTGGGCAAAATCATAGGCGGGGCCGAACTCGGATGCGAAAACTTTTCCCTGCGGGTTAAAGTCAATGATCAATTTAAAAACAGGGCGCTCTGCTGCGGGAGCACCCTTGGTTTCAAGAATAAACTTATCCAATGCTTCAAGGGCAAGATTACGAATCCTTTTGGCGCCCTCGCTTTCAAAAGGGGTGGTTACAGGTATCACAACTGCAGGAAAAGGAACGCTAGCAATTGCATCCGACCCAAAGAAAAGAAACATAGAGATCAAAAACACTGGGAAAAAATCACAGATGGCTAGTCCAAGAAATCTTGATCCATAACTAAACTTCATGAGCATACCCATGGAATGTTTCATATTTTCTATTATATCTTCCCCGAAGCATTTGATTCAAATTCTTCTTCAGTCTCGAAATTTTCATCCGCAGCTTTGCCATACTTTGATAACACCAGCAATAACCCGGAACAAATCAAATACCCCCCAGCCCAATGATAGGGGGATTGCACTTTTACCGCATCAAGAAAAGGCTTATCAATCAAAGCGAGAACAGTCCAGGGAAACCCAATGGATTCATCCGCCAAAGGGGAATGGATGATTCCCAAAAAAGCCAGAAGTGCTGCGACAAAACAATAACAACTGGCTTTGAACATCTGGTCATCCAGAATCGAAACCATTATGGCAGCCCACAACATACCAGAAATAAGAAACCCGTTGGCAAGGCAACGAAGAGTTTGAATGCCATTGATGGCATCAGGGTTTCCGGGCAAAACGGGCCCATAAATACTTTTAATCAACAGCAAACCAAGATAGGCAAGAGAAGGCAGTATCGCCAAAGCAAGCGCAGGGTAATGTTTGGGATTAACAACCCGGAAGGTCTGGGAGGTGATCTCGATTCCAACAAAAATAAGAATTGGGAAAAGCACAACTTTGGGAAGTACATGAAAAAGAACAGTCAAGCCGCCCATGAACCCCGCCAACCCTATAAACAAAGCGGTAAGAAGAGTATACCCTGCCCGTGCGCCCATTTTCTTGTAGGCAGGTTGGCCAATATAAGGCGTGGTTTGAATCACTCCACCAGCAACCCCTGCAACCAAAGAAGAGATTGCTTCAACAAAAAGAACCGATCGTGTGTCATATTCATCCCCGGCAGAAGCAGCACTTTCAGTACAGTCGATTCCCCCAATTATGGTCGCCAATGCAAATGGAAAAATCATCGGCATTCGCCCCAACACCTCGTAAAAAATAGTATTCCACCATTGAGAATCACCTGTTGAAAAAGCCCAGGGAACCTGAAACCCAAAATGCCCCATGAATTCAAAAGGCTTGATCTCAGCAACAATGATAATTCCAAAGATTTTTCCTGCGAAAATAGAAATGGTGTAAAGCGCCAAGCCCAATAACACCGAAAACAATGCCCCAGGAAATTTAAAGGGTAACACCCGATGCGCCAGCAGGCAGACAAGTATCATTAAAAGGCAGGGCAAACCAACAACGGGCATGCCTGCAATATCTTCGCGTAAAGGCATAAATGAAATAAGCGTCAGGGCAATTGCTGCCAAAGACCCAAGCAATCCCGCACGGGGCACCCATTGCCTTACGAGATTTCCGAAGGGTGAAAAAAAAGCTTTTATCAATCCTGTTAATATTAAAACGCCCAATCCAACATTCCATCCAAAGACCATTGCTTGTTGGTGGTCCTGTGGATAAAGTTCGTTACCTTTTGCAAGTGCAGGCAAAAGCACTAAAAACACCATCCCAAAAGTGCTGGGTGTATCCAAACCCAAAGGCATTGCTGTAACAGTTTCTTTCTTAATTTTTTTGGCAAGCCCCCATGCCATCAATGTAAATGCAAGATCCCCTGCAAGTACGCCAAGGGCGGTTCCCGGTAACATATGGGTCAGGACAAATTCGGGTGTGTAACTGTTTGGAATTCCTGCAAAGGTTAAAAGACTGAACAAGGAAATCATGACTGCGAGATTATCGATGGACAAGCCAAAAAAGGCATTCCAATCCCCGCGCGAAAACCATTTGCTATCCATTTCAGGTCCTTAGGAATAATTGTTGGCACATTTCATAGGATTCAAGCTAATAATGAGATTAATATCACTTTCTAACTTTAAAGTGAAAGAAAAAAGAAGGCCACGCAAACTTAAGTAGGTATCCAACTAGTTTAAAACAGTAACGATTGTAACGATTGTTCCAACAAAAAGGCTAACTTTAGGAAATTTAACATTTGTTAAGCAAACAGGGTTCACTAACCTATTGCGAATTACTTTTGAATATGGGTAATATAGGGTATACAAGGACTGCGTAAAAAAGAAAGCATGGATAGCTTAGCCAAAACAGGTGTTTTGATTAGTTACTTAAGTTTCAAGGAGGCTCGTCCAGCGTTATTCGTTGGGCGTTTCTATCATGCGAAGAGTCGTTGTTACAGGCTTAGGGGTTGTTGCTCCAAACGGAATAGGCAAAGATGCCTTTTGGAAAAATTGCGTGGAAGGAGTCAGTGGAGTGGGCCCCATTAAAACTTTCGATGCCTCCTCCCACCCTGTAAAAATCGCTGCCGAAGTACCTGACTTTAATCTTGATTCTTATATCCCCCAGGAACACCGCAAAAGCATTAAAATAATGGGGCGCGCTGCCAAATTTGGCGTCGCAGCATCGGGCATGGCTATCAGCGATAGCGGCATTGATCTTAACCGGATTGATCCCGAACGACTTGGCGTTATCATGGGCACCGGCCTTGTTCCCATGGATCTTCCCGATATTGCACCTCTACTCGCAGAAGCTTGTAATGGAACCGGGTTTAGACCAGAGCATCTAGGCAAACAAGGCTCGGGCGCATTATTCCCCCTCTGGATTTTAAAATATCTTCCCAACATGGTGGCAGCTCATATTTCGCTGATTCATGGCGCAAAAGGGCCCAACAACACCATCACCACTGCATGCGCTGCAGGAACCCAAGCTGTAGGTGAGGCTTTTAGACTGATTGCGAGAGATGATGCGGATTTTGTACTTGCAGGTGGTGCAGACAGCAGAATCGACCCACTCCTTTTTCTCGCTTATTCCTCCATCGGGGCCCTTAGCCCCGCCAACCGTGAAGCTTCGGAAGTTTCACGCCCCTTTGACGGGCAACGCGATGGGTTTGTACTAGGCGAAGGGTCAGGCGTACTATTACTGGAAGAATATGAACACGCCCGCAAAAGAGGCGCAACCATTTACGCTGAAGTTACCGGGCTAGGCAGCAGCTTTGATGCTTACGCTGTCACCAAACCAGACCCCGAAGCAGGTGGGGCTTCCCGAGCAATCAAGTGGGCCCTTCGTGAAGCAAAACTTGATACCAATGATGTTGACTACATCAATGCTCATGGCACAAGCACCCGATTGAATGATCAAATGGAAACGATGGCCATCAAACAGGTGTTTGGTGAAAAAGCGAAAAAACTGCCGCTTTCTTCCATCAAATCCATGATTGGGCATTTGATAGGCGCCGCTGGGGCTGTCGAGGCTGTAGCGATGGCTCTAACCCTTAAAAAGGGAATAATGCCTCCCACCATCAATCAAACAAACTTTGACCCCAAATGCGACCTTGACTATGTTCCAAATAGTGCACGCGATAAAAAAGTGAGAACAGCGCTTAGCACCAGTTTTGGGTTTGGTGGGCAGAATGCAGCATTAGTAATGCAAAGCCTTGCGAACTAATCCTATTCACAATTAAAAAATACCCAAAAGACTAATAGCTATCTTACCCGAAAAGCAGGCCTCCACATCCGTGCCCTGCTCTGCATGCCTTGAGTGGTAATCGCCTGCATATTTAAAAGAATCCCCCGCCACCCTAAATGCCAAAGGCAAAGGCGATGTATTAGGCTTGCAAAAAACAAACTCAGGATCCGGGTCCGACTCTTCCAAATGAGGAAGGTTCACATTCCAGTAAGTTCCTGGCTTGATCGGTTTTTCAATCAAATGCATAACTATGGAACGGGCAAACTTTTCTGACCTAGCCCAATCCATGGGCGCACCCCGCCTGCGATATTGCGAGATTGCAATACCCGGAATGCCATGAAATGCAGCTTCTCTAACCGCTGCCACGGTTCCAGAAATAAAGATATCCACACCGAGATTTCCCCCAGCATTAATTCCGGAAACCACCCAATCTACCTTGGGCAGCAACGAATGCATTGCAACACGCACACAATCCGCAGGCGTGCCATCAACCGACATGATTCCCGGCCTTAACTGCTTCACCTTCAAAGCTTCCTCGGTTGTCACACGATGCCCACACCCTGACAAAGCACCTTCGGGAGCGACTACGGTTACTAAGCCAAGCCCCGCAATTGCTTTTTCAAAAGCCAGGATGCCTGGAGCATCCACTCCATCATCATTCGTCAGTAAAATTTTCATATTGGTAGTACTCCGAGCAATGGGTTCCTTAGAATGATGTTAGGCAATTTTATTGGAAAGGTCGAACATGAATCAATATTCCGTGAATGAACTGAAACTTGTGTACCGGATTCTACACAAGAATCTCGCCACACATACCGAGCTGATGGATGCAGATTTTTTAAGTGATTTGCAGGCGCTACTTCAGAAAAAAGCCATGGCAGATGGTGTGGATATAGGAGATCATGGCGCTTGGGATGCCTGGTTGGGCAATGAAATCGTCTCCTGCCAGATTCGAAACGACAAAAGATCCCAACTTAATTAAGTTTAAAAACTACTTTAATAATCCAAGGCTTGGACAAAAGTATTCTAAGGCTCCGAACCTCGGGCAGTGCCCAATGCCTGCCATATGGTCGAACTTATCTGGTTCTCTACAAAACGGACACTGCCATCACACATCGCAACATTAACGCCACCAGTGTGCCTGCTGCGTGCAGCAAAAGTTCGCCAGTTAGTCCCGCCCTGATAAGTGGTGCATGGGGGATTAGGTAGATCTGGGTTACACCAGGGACGCATTGAGGACCAGGTAACATCAGGGTTGGAATCGTTTGGCCGAAGGTATGTCATGATACCAGTACCAGACCCCCACCAAAGCAAACCCCGTAAATCTTGTTTGTGCCCTTGGACCATTTCGGAAACCATGAGAGTATTGCTGGAACCGTCGGAGATATTAGCAATTTTCTGTGGCTTCCCTTGATAAAAAGGGGCCTCACCAAAAGTAACGCCATTGTAAGTGGTTACTGGATAGACATCTGCGCCTGAACCACCGCCCTCACCTACTGCAGTATTGCCAAAATTGATTGCATAATTGTGATAAGAAACCCCATTCCATGTTTCGTTGGGTTCTGCAGGAATATCTGATTTGCAGGTAAGTACAGGAATTCTTCTGGAAGTTACAGGCAGATTGGCAGGGTCCCAATAATTCCTACCATTGGTCAAACCATAATCAACATAAAGCTTCGCCAATTCAGCCTGCTCAAGGTAAGGCAGGACCAAAATAGCCCAAGTACCATGGCCATACCCACCATTGGCACTTACCCCTTCTGGAAGCACGGTATTGGCATCGTGATAATTATGCATAGCTAAAGCAATCTGCTTAATACTGCTTTGACACTGAAGCCGGCTGGCAGCTTCCCGGACTTTTTGAACCGCAGGCAAAAGCAAACCAATCAAAATTGCAATAATTGCAATTACCACCAGCAATTCAATAAGAGTGAAACCAACCCGCATCAATTTTTGCATCGCCTATCAATTCCAATTAGGGAATCATAAATTCAAAAAAGTTCTTACCCTTTGCAGTTACTTCAACCACCTGCACCGATTTTTCAAACGAACTGAATTCAGGAGGAAGCTTTTCCACAGTTGGGGGACTACTTCCTTTAAAACTAAGCGGTGGAACTTTAGCTTCTTCAGCACAGCTAATTACAACTTTATATTTCCCTGGAATTAATCCATGAACACTGGGAATCTCATAAAGTCCGTCCTTGATGATGGTACCCGCTGAATCACCTTTGCCTGGTTCCACAGAAAAGAATTGGATGTTGCCATTCGCAAGCTTTAATCCTTTGAAAGACACAGTACCCTTAACAACCAATTTTCCGCTTGATTCAGAGCAACCACCAGCTAACAAAATCATTAGAAATAACAAGAAAGACCTGAAATAAAGCATGATAAACTCAATTGAGAGCAAGCGAGATAAAATCCAGACGATTAATTTAACATATGAAAACAACTAAGTCATTAGAAATCCATCGCAAAACTTCAATAACAAGAATTTAATCTGCCCGAATAAGCAGGCATTCGCACCAGTTGATTTTTGATCCCAGAGATGCATCGATAACCAAGGACAACTCCTTGGTTGCAGCCAGTGGCAAATTCAAGTTGCCAACCCCGTCTTTCCAAGTGCGATCAACCCAACTTGCGATTACTTTCCCGTCCGCAATAATCTTGATATCTGCCCTACCCCGCCTGCCATCAACATCATCAAAGCCAAAAAACCCGCAAAGCTTCTGGTATTTCCCCTCAAGGGAAAAAGTAACCGAGGAACTTCCCATTGTAGAAAACCCATTGGAATATGCGGAACCAGCGATAAAAAAGTCGTTGTTCTTGACGGCTTGAAAAGGACTCACCCCTTTTGGCGTTTCAAAAAAAGAGGATTGTATCAGCTTGATATTTTTAATTTCTTGAATTCTAACGACACTTGCCCCCAAAAATACTGCATGCCGAATTTTATAAAATGGAATCCGAACCTTGATACCCTGCATGGTTATTCCTTCAAGAATCTTCTCCGAAAAATTGAACTCCGAAAGCGTTATTCTTGCTCCAGAATTCAATACCAAACTCACCATCTCAGTTCTTTTCTCTTTTTTGGAATTTTCATCAGAACTCAAGGCAACTACGGCGATTGAATCGTTGTTGTATTCGAGTTTTTTTGCGCCAGAATCAAATGCCATATTTTTATCAGCGAAACTTTCAAGAACTCCATCGATGCGCTCCGCATTATTTAAAACAATGATATCTTTGGACCGAATTTCACCTAGCATCTTGCTGCGGGAAAGGTTGGGATCAAGTATTCCCAGCGGATTTTTAAGCCATATCATCTTCGTATCCACAAGAGGCACTTGAATCTTGCCTCCAGAAACAAAATCCGAACTTTCAACTTCAAAGCTATCATCCTTCATCACCAAATTTTCAAACTTCATACAATCATCATTCAAAAGCCATAAACTCTTGGATTGAGGAAATTTTGGGATAACAGAGTTTTTTCGAGTGATATAAACAGGATTGGCAACTAAAAAACTTTTCTCATCGGAGGATAGCATTTCTAATGAGTTGATGGAAACCATACGCTGAATCCGGCCCTCTTTGATCATTCCGGTTCTATCACGAACAATAAATATTGGTTCTTGGGCACTTACAAAAGCCACCGACCAAGAAAAAAACAATGCTGTCAGAGCGAGTAGTTTCATTTTTGAAAAATAGGAAGATAATTGTTTGGAGTTTGGAGAACCAAGCACGCCATTGCAGTTGCATAATGACCACACACCTGGTCAAACCAGGAACCATCTGGGCGCTGTCTTGTAATTAATTCGTCACGGATGTAGGGAAACCAATCAGCCCAATACTTGCCTCCCGCGGTGTACATCGCCTGAACCGCATAATAATGGCCATAAAAATAATGCATTTCAGTGCGTTGAAGATTCAATCCCAGGGGCTTTGATTGCACTAAAAATTGAAGCCCGGCTTCAATCTCTGGTCCATCATAAATACCTGCGCTGTATAAAGCGACAACACCTGCAGCAGTACGCGCAAAGCCCATCTGGCCGCCACCACCCGATTGTGCCATATACCTGAACCAGCCTTCGCGTTTATCCTGACAGCGTTTGACATATTCAACACAGCGATCAACACGGGATTTAGGAACAAGAATTCCTGAATTCCTAGCAGATCTTAGAGCCATGATCTGGCAAATAGTAACACTAATATCTGCATCCTTGGGCACGGGGTTGTAACGCCAGCCACCTTCCTGAGTCTGGCTGTCAAGAATACATTTGATGGCCCGCTCCAGGGCATCATGGGTCTGAGTCCTGAGTTCTTTGTCAGGAATCATGCCATGCACCTCTGCCAGAAACAAAGTTGCAAAACCATGGCCATACATTGGGCCATGGGGGGAAGATCGTGGGTTATGGAAAAATCCCGGGTATCCCCCTTCCTTGTTTTCCTGAGTAAGAATATATCGGAGAGCATCAGTGACGATTTTCCCGAACCTGCCTCGCTGGGGCTGACTACCCCCTGCCATGAATGCCAATGCAGCAAGGCTTGTAATTGCAACATTGCCGGTGTAGGCGCCGGTGCCAAAAGAACCATCCGGCCTTCTACGGGTTGCAAGAAATTCAAGCCCTTTATCCACAGCTTTATCCAACTGGGGCGTCATCATTCCCTTGGCCTGGGAACCATCAGGGAGGTTAGGGCCTTTTCTTGCTGCCGGTTCCTGAAAACCAACTGATGAAAAGGGAATGGTTAGCAATCCAAGCCCTGCAAGCAAACAATCTCTTCGGTGGAAATCAAATATCATCATTTTTTCCTGGCACCTTTTTCAGCCACTCTTGCATAATACTTCCGGATCATCTCATCGTAACGATCCATGAATTGGTTAGGCACACCATAGGCGTTGAGTTCTGCACGCAAAGTTTCAGGTAAATGCCCCCACGCCTCTTTAAAAACGTCTGCTGCTGGATTCAACTTATCCTTGGATGTGTCGCTCTTCCCACCATCTCCCGATTTGGAATTTTTGTCACCACTTTTACCCTGATCCACAACCTCTGATTTTTCAGATGGACTTTTATCGCCTTTTCCCACAGTCTGCATGTTTTTAGACTGCCCATTCCCAGCATCAGGTTTTCCACCCGAATCCGATTTACCCGCGGGGCGCTGCTTTTGCTGTTTTCCTGAGTCCACCCCTTGAGGGCCTTCCTTGGGTACACTCTGCTTCTGTTTATCCTGTCCTTTATCTGAATCCTTTGAGTTGGAATCTTGGTTATCAGGAGATTTTTTTGATTGTTTATTTTGATTTTGACTTTCACTTTTCGATGAGAATTTGGATTGCGACTGATTCGACTGAGATTCATTGCTTTGATTTTTTTTCAGGAGCTTGTCGATATCTTCAAGAATATCACGTTGCTTTTGCAAAGTCATTTCGCCTAGTTCAAGGTTTCCCAACCTATCGTCAACATCCTTAAGATTTTTCCCAATTCGCCCAAAAATCTCTTCTTCTTCAAGATTGTCTTTTGGTGGATCCATTTCTTTTTGTGACACAGTCCCCTTATCTTTTTTCTTTTCAGGGTCCGCTTCGGATTTGTTTTTATCAACAGGCGGTGGGGCGGAATCTTTTGGTTTTTCCTGAGATTCCACAGGCGTAGCTTTCTTCTTTTTCAACTTTACCGGACCTTCATCACCTGATTTTTCAGGAGTAGGGACAGCCTCTTTTTCCTGGGCAATCATTGCCCCGGAAATCAGCAAAAGAGAAAACAGCATGATAATTCTTATCATCATTGTAAATCTCCCAGAGGTGTATTTTTACGATTGAACTCAAGAAGAATTTCCAACAATTCACCAACCTCCCGCTGGTCTTTTTGAAGATTAAGCATTTCCCGCCTGCTATCTTCAGGCATCTTTTTAGAATCAGGAAACTTAGCGGAAAGCTGTTCGGTTCGATCATACAACTCCGACTGTAAATTACGCAATAATTTTAACTGGGCAATCGATGGAGGCTTACGATCTTGCGTGCCTAAACCTGCTTGAGTTGGTTTACCTTCTTCGGTATTTTTTCCCTGCTTTTCTTCAGCCTCATTATCCTTGGCCTTTGCTGCTAAAGCGATTTGGCCCATCTCTTCCTTGAGTGCGTTTTGAAATTGCATCAATCGCTGCAAGGCTTCTTTTTGGGCGGGAACCACTTTTTCTGAAAGAGGCGGCCCTTTGGTTTGGGTGCGGGAGTTTCGCTCCGACAATTTAGCTGCATTGCGCATCGATCTACCTGCCATTCCAATGATTTTCATAAATACCGGCAACCCATCAAGGTCGCGTGAAGCCACGAGTTCGGTCTCTTCAGATAGTCCGGTTTGGGATCTGGCAAAACCAGCAAGAGAAAGAATTTGAGCACGGGTCCAGGCGCCCTTTTCATTTAGCAAAAGATCAAATCTCTCGGATTCTTTTAACAGGGCTTCCTGCCTTTCAGAGAGCAACTTAATGCTTTCTGCTATTTTTTCCAATCGCTCTCTTTGCAATTTTTCTTCGGTTTCTTTTGCCAACTGCTGCACATCCTGTATTTTCTTCCATTTTCGAAGCTAATTTTTCCATCTCCGCGTTGTTCTTTTTAAGTGCCTCATTTTTCTGTTCCTCATTTTTGATCTTTTGGGCCTCGTCACGTTTTTTACGCAAGGTTTGCATTTCCTGCCTCATTTCCTCAAGTTGCTTTTGAACGTCGCGTAATTTTTTCGCAAGCTTTTGATTCATCTCACGCGGATTTTCTTCCAGCTTGTCCAATATCTCCCGCACGCCTTCCACCGCTTTTGCCTGCGACTTTGAAGCATCTGTCAATCGATTGGATTCAATTTCTTCCTTGACTGAACGAAGGTTGGTTTTCAACTCCTTCACATCAGGCAATTCCAAGGCGTCCTTGATGTTTTTAGCCACTGACTCATCAAGCCCTTTTTTCTCCTGTGTCGATTTATTCATTTTATCAATGAGGGTTTGGGCTTTTTGAGCCGCCTTGTTTTGCTGCAAAGATAACCCCTCAATCTTTTCTTTTTGCATTGAGTTAAGCTCATCGATCTTCTTGCCTAAGGCAGAGGGCTCTTGCTTTTGTGTGTCCTCCAACTTCCGTTTCAACTCTTCCAATTCAAGAAGGGCTTCACGGGCATCAGAACGCATTTCTGTCAAGCCAGCCCATGGCTCAAGATTTTTAAGCAACCCTTCCAAGCCTTTCTCGATTTCTTGTTGCTTCTTTAAAGACTTCTCAAGCGCAGCAGTCAACTTCTCTTTTTCAAGCTCTTTACCCGCATCTGCAGATTCCAAGCGTTTGGATGCCTCCGACAATTGCAACTCTGCCTGAACCAGCTCCCCTTCTTCGATCTTTTTGATTTCTTTTCCCAATTCATTCAACCGACTCAGTGAAGCCGAAGACTTTAACTTATTAGCTTCAGCAAGCTTCTTAATTTTCTCAAGGCCGCCAAGAATTCCGGAATCTTTTTCCCCAAGCCTTTCACCAACATTTTTTTGCCCCTGCTCCGCAGATTGAACAGCTTCCATTGCTTTTTGAATACCGGCTTCCCGGGATTTGATCTCATCCAATGCAAACTGAGTGTCTTTAGTCGCCTTCCGCTGCACATCCCTGACCTTCAATAATTCCTGCCTGGCTTTCTCCTGAGCTTTCTCAAGTAGTAATTCAATTCCATTTCGATCAACAATTTGAATTTCCACCCATTCAGAACCGCCTCTGGGTTTAAGAGGCAAAATATCGTCATGGTCATTAGCTACAAAACGAAATGAAAAACGATCCCCTGCCTTAAAAGAAGATCCTTCTGCATTCCTCAAATCCTTCAACTTCACAACCCGCTCAACTAAAAGATTATTTACGGGTTTGGACCTGGCACCATTCTTATCAAATAGCGCCTGATTCCAAAAATCAACAACCGAAGACTTGAGGCCATCTCGAGCACCTTTAAATTCAATACCCACGTTATTTAAGCCATAAAGCACATCTTCAGCAGATACTTTTAGGGCCACTTCCGCATCAGGAAATAACTGCAAATACCCACCACCCGTAAGAGAAGAATCAATTTTTACCAAGGGAGAAGGATCGGCACGAACCTGCAAATCAAAACTCCGAATGGCATATAAATCACTTTCATCCTCAATCACAACCGAATAGATACCCGAGGCAATCGGTACAAACGAAATTGAAAATCCAGTTTTCAACAGGTCTAAGGGGATCGAAGTTTCTGGTACAACAGTTTTGGCAATCGGCAGCAAAACCAAAGTTGGCCACCAATCACTTGAAGACAACAATGAGCAGACAACGCCTGGCAGAATTTCTTTATTTTCGGGCTGGAATTCGAGTCTGGCAGATTTTAACGAACGATCCGCAACCCCTTTGAAAACCAAATTACTGCCTAGGGGAACATCCAATTGCGAGGTTCCTGGGGAAACTTTTAAAGGCGAAGGCAGACCAGCATAGAAAGGAGGCATGCATGTTACCGTGGGTGAAGGATTTCCCTCCATATCCAAAAACACAGGTGGGGCAAGCACCGTGATTTGATACACATCAGATGCCGCATCGCCTGCAAAAATTTGCAGGGTAAAATCACGGCCTATCGCAGATACATCAATTTTCCCTACTAACTCTGAAACATTTCCTTCATTAGTCTGGATATCTGCAATTAATTTTGAATGTAAAACACCATCACAATTAAGCAACACAGTTGCTTGCTGGGGAATCTTACCCTTGATCCTTGCGGCTATTCGAAGTGTTTCATTTTTTCCAACTTTTGGCTTGGGGGCAACCATTTCAATTTGCGTAAGAGTTGGCCATGCAATATTTTCAAAGGGAAAAACAATCCGACTGACAGCCACCCCAGAAAAAGGCATGCAACCTAGAAAAACCAGCAACATAGCAAATGAAAATGCACCTGATACAAGAAAACTAATGCCTACCCAGCGCACCTGAACCTTAAAGAAAACATCTGCAAGCACCACCTTTTCGAAAGCATCACTTATCCCCTTTACCACCAATTCTGTAGACGCACCTTCGATGGATTTACTCTGTTCAAGAAAATAAATGGCGCTGGCAAGTGAATCTTTTAATCGAGGATCAATGCCTTCCATTTGCAAAGCCAACTGGGTTGCAGTCAACGAACTACGGTTAATGGGTTTAAAAAGAAATATGAAAGCAAGAGAAGAAATTGTAAGCCACAGTATCAAGCCTAGGGCACGCAACCAAGATTCAAAATGAAAACAATATTCCAAGACAACAATACCGGCTAAAACCGCCCCCGTAAGTAACACCCAAAGAAAGATCGCCCGAAAAAAGCCATAGACTTTGTTTTGCAACAAGACGGAAGACATAAGGCGTTGCAAACGCTCTGCATCTGGGGAAGTTTCGATTTCTTTGATTAACAAAGTCATGGTGTATCCATTCCTTTTAAAACTCTTGTTTAACTATAACAGTTGCAAGCGCCTTCCCAAAAACCAATTCAAGGTTAACAGCAATAAAACAAGGATAAAAACTAAGGGGTGGTTCCATAAATCCCAAGGGGGTGAAGGGGAACCAGATGAAATTTGAAAACCCCTGGGAAGGTCCGAAGGTAGTGAGGCAGCCTGGTCGGGGAAATAGAATTTGCCCCTGGTGGTTAGCGCCATCTTGGTTAAATCATGTTGCGCCATGGTCAGCTTTTCCATTTCACCAGGCGGTGGAAGAACAATGCACTCAGCAATAGGAGGAGGATCTTGCTTGAGGGGTTGCAACACCTGAAAAAGATATTTACCTTCACGGGCATTATCAATAATGGCTTCAAAAGCGCCCCTGCTGCCTGCAACCTTGGCAAGTTCCACAGTGACAATTTCCTTGCCTTTGCCATCTTGGATATTTTTTCTTTCCATTGACACCCGCACCGTGGAATTAGCCTCTGCGCCTGAAGCCTCCAGAGGAAGTCGTAAAAGTATGCGGATAGAATCGCCACGCCTGTAGTTCCCAGCTTTATCAAGTTTAAGAGAAATCTTGGAGACTGAATTTCGAGAGAGGAAACGAAGCGTCTGAAGCCAGAAATAATTGTAGTAGACCTGATCTTCTCGATATGCCCAGCGCCAGGATTCATCAAAAGCAAAAAATAAAACCCTGCCCGCACCATAGTACTGCAGAACCATGAGAGGCACATTTTTCCCTGCAAATCCCAGATTACCTCCCTCTGCACTGGCTAGAACTTCGGCACCTTTCTTAGGTACGATTCCTGCAAAGCACCAATACATTTCCTTCAAACGACTCCAAAGGCTTGCATTTTCTTTTTCCTCTGAATGGAATCGAAAGATGGGGTTCGTGCTGGCAGAGGCAGCCGGAATCATCCTGTACCCCTGATTGATTCCTTCAGGCGATTCAATCAAAGTATTGGCATTAATTTCCACAGGTAGCAAATCGCGCAAGGAGGCAGCATATTCTGAAGGGAAGAACCTCTGCCCCGCCAAGAACAGAATACCCCCGCCTTTTTCGCGTGCAAACTCGTTAAGATCTGAAAGGAATCGTTTGAATTTTTCAGCTTCCCGCGATTTGGGATCAACATCACCAAAAATAACCACATCATAAAGAAACAACTCGCTTCGGGTGGGAAGATCAGCAATTGCAGTGCGGTCTTGTGCTGAAAAATCCGGGTCTGCTTCCAGCAAAAGCACATTCAACGAGAAAAGTTTTCTCCCGCCTGGAACTTCTGACTGCCTTTCCAGCAGTGTTTTCAAGTAATGATATTCGTATCTTCTGCAACCTTCTACAAAGAGAATCCTGACCGTACTTGCCTGTTGAACAAGAACATTTTTTTCAATCTTGTTATTCGTCTTCTGGGATTCCTCATTCTGTGCAGGAATCTCAATTTCATAAAGTTTCAAACCCTCGGTTTTTGGTTTGTCGACCAACCGTATTACCGAGGGTATACCGGTTTCATCCAGTGTTACTTCCTGCCTGTCAATAATATCAGGCTTACCCTTTTCCTTAAGAAATACCGAGGTGCGAAAGTTTTTGTAACCTGCCGACGAAACCTTAACATCAAGTACAACCCGGTCTCCGAATGCAATTTCATCGGGTCCCTGAACATCCAGTACTGCAAGGTCTTTGGGTTCCATTTCCTCGCCTAGTCCGATTGCAAAAAAAGGAACCGCACTCTGGACCGCAAACTTTGTTACTTTCGATAATTCTTCCCCATCCGTAACAACTCCATCAGAAAAAAGCACCACGCCTCCGAGTGGGGTGCCTCGGAAATCATTTAAAACCTGCCTGCAGGCATTGCCTATTTTGCTACTGTCATGAGATGGATCAGGCTTCAATGCCCGGATTAAATTAAGGGCCTCTGGGATTTCAGCAAGATTGGAAATAAGAGCTATTTTCTCAGCCCGGGCGGAAAGGTGGTATAGATGTATCCGAAACTTTCTATCCAGTATGTTTGCAAGAAACTTACCTTGGTTTTCTGAAAGAATGGATCGGGCGATTCCAATTCTGTTTACCTGCTGACTGGATGCATCTGCTATTTTCCGCGAAAATATATCACGCGCTTCGTCTTGGTATTTATCTGAAACAGACATGCTTTGGGAATCATCAATCAAAATAGCAACATCGGGCCAGGTAAACCTTTCAAACCCAAGGCCAATCTGAGGCATAAGAACCCAGAGCAGAACCCACCAAAAACCAAGCCTTAATCCAGCAAGAGTAATCGCCCCCAATGCACTGCGATTGAATATTAACCTTACAAACGCCATCCCGGTGCAAAACACTAAAACCCCCAAAATGGAAAACCTAACCATTTTTGAGTTGATTACAGGGGTAAATTCATTCTGCGTTATTAATCTGGTCTGTAATGTTTCGCCTTCCTCAACCTCAATTCGACCGCGAGCAGACTCAAAACTTTCAACCACAATAGCGGGAAGAAACGAGAGGGCGTTTGTACCCGAGGAATTGCCCAGCATTCCGACCAGACAAAATCCCATGGGAATCAAAACAAACCAACTCAGCCCCATGATCAGCAATGGTTTCTTGGGGCTAGGGGTAAGAGATCTTCCAATTCCCATCAACCACGAAAACAAAAACTCCCCAATAGAAAAGAGAAGGAACAACAATAGAAAAACACCTGCAATCTTCTCCCTCAACATCCCCTTGTCTTCATTATCAGGAGCAACGCCAGAATTATTTTCACCCATGAAAACTGCAGCATCTTTCACAAGAGAAAAGTTGGCCTCTGGATAAAACTGATTGATCTCCTCCAATGAAGTGCGGGAGAGATCTGATTCGGATCCTGCCTCGCCCATGGGGCTTAACATTGGATTTAGTGCAAAGCAAATGCTGGACTGTGCTGCAAGGTATTTTGCAAAATAAAACCCTGATTTGGTTGTGTTATTGAAGGCCATGCGGGAAACTTCCTGATCCTGTATCAAGGGCAATGTTTCTGATGTTCCATCAGGAAGAGAGATTTTCACTTCACCTGATTGCTGGGTGGGATAATCTTCAATGGTTGTAGTGCAAAATTGCGATTGCTCTTTTAATTTCCCTGCACAACTAGCCAACATCAACTCTTGTACAAAAGGCAGATAACTGGGATATGCTGGCCAGTTGTTCCATTCAGTATTGGCACTGCTACAAGCAAGGTAAACCCAGCCTTTGGATCGTGAATCTGTAGTCTTGGAGTTCTTTTGCAAAGAATAATTAGAAGGCTGCCAACCCAACAAAGCCGGCAGAGTCAATGATCCATTTTTATTCTCATCAACTGCTCCCCCCAGATTAACACTTTTGAAATTTGCAAGATTTCGGACAAGAGACTTAGGCAGGGGTTCCGTTTGAAAAGCGGTGGTAAATCGTGGAACAAGCAACGATTGCTTGTCTTCTGCTGTACGAAAAGCACTAAGGGGCGGATATTGAAAAGCAGACGGTTCAGATTGAAATTGAAATAGCGAACCCTTTAACGCTGATAAGGGCTTTATCAACTTCGCGGGTAAAAGACCTTTGCCCTCCTGGAAAAGATTATCATTGTAGGAAGCAGGTTCAGCCTGCTCGCCCAACCAGAAAACCGCGCCACCACCTTTACGCACGAATTCCGCAACCATTCGCGCTTCTGATGCCCGCCATCGGGCCACATCACAAAAGAAAACAGAATCATAATTTACAAGACCCTTGTTTAATTCATCAACCAACCTGGGTTCATCGATGGATCGTGCCTTGAACTTTAAAGGGATGGAATCAACCCCTTCATTATCGAGGGCAATTTGCAAAAAACCAGTTGATCTTTCAAGATCGCGCGCAGAATACCTACCATTAACAAGAAGGATATTAAGCTCTTTGCTAACCCTTACGATCACCCTGCAGGAATCATCGACAGCAAGATTATCCTGATCTAGCTGCATTTGTACCGCATAATCCCCTGGTTCCTTAAACTGATATTTGAGTAACACCGTAGCTTGCGATGAAGCTTGCATATCGACTGATTCTTCAATCACTTGGGCAAGAGAGACAGAGTCTGCTCCCTGCATAATTTTGCCAGCAAGCAACCGGACTTTAACTCGGCTTTGTGGTTTATCACCATATGCCTGAAGCTTTGCAATGAATCTAGTTTCGGCACTAACTCCTGCAATTTGCCCATCTATTTCAAGATTTGTAATTGCAAGATTGGAAGGTATTTCAACACCCACATCCACGACGCCCAAAACGGCCTTGGTTCGAATTTTAGAGAACAAAGCATTGGCAGGCCCTGCACCATTACCAAGCCAGGAACCTTTTTGAAGATCAGAAACAAAAAGAATTTTTCGCTCTTTAAACCTAGCAGGAGATCTTTGCAAAATGGCATCAACCAAGGCTAGGGTCCCGGGAAGGTCCGCGCACCCATGAGTGGGGGTGATGTTGGAAATTTCCTCCCGCACTTTATCGAAATCTTCAGCAGCCTCGTTGATGATGACTTTAGGAGGAAAAGACATCTGCACCAAGCTGATGGCATCGCCCGGGCTGCATGCCTGAACAAAACGATCAACATTTTGTCTTGCTTTTTCGAATGCAGATTTGCCATCTTTCTGAGAAAGCATACTAAGTGAAGCATCGAGAACAAGAATAGTGTGCACTCTAGAAACACCGCTAATTCTTTGGCCACGCATCTCAGGAAACAACTTACGCCAATAGGGTTCAGCCCAGGGCATTGCAGCAGCGCAGGCGGATGCCAGCAAAAATACCATCAAGCAGCGCAGTGCCAGCAACAACCATTGTTCGATACGCCAGCGTTTTTCCTGAACTTTCCTTGCTTCCAGAAGAAAACGAATGGTAGGAAAATCGACGACCTGCCTGCGAAACCTTCGAAGCAGATGAATGACCACAGGAATAGCAACAGCGCCTGCAGCAGCAAGAAGCGCAGCAAAAGGAGTTTCAAACAAAAATGCGAACAACGGAAAAATCAAGTAAGTGGCCCCCGCATCTCTTTCCTTATCCGCGATTTTCTACCCCGCAAATACTCGGATAAAACTTCGCCAAGAATTTCGTCTGTCCTTAGTAAAACATAGTCACTATCCAACTTTCTTAGTTCTTCGCGCAGGCTTGTACGCCACCGATTAAGATTTTCAAGATAACTCTGCCTAAGGGAGACAGGATCTGCATCGAGTTGCGATTCCCCCTCCAGACCACGAAACAACGTTGGATCTTGAAAAGGAAAATCCATTTCCTGCGGATCCATCACATGAAAGGCAACAACTTCATGGCCCAGGTGGTTAAGATGTTTGATGCCTTCCATCAAGGCATCAAAATCGTCAAGAAAATCGCTGAATATAAACACCACGCCCTTCCGGGGCATTCGCTCACAAACCTCATGAAGCAATGGTGCGATGCTGGTTTTTCCGGTGGTGGGCCCCATGGAAAGTATTTCAAATATCGCCTCCAATTGCGACACCCTTCCCGAAGGAGACAATCTGCTTAAAACCTTGTCGTTGAATGTATAAAGCCCGATGGCATCACCATCGTGCTGCAAAAGGTAGGCAAGAACGCTTGAAGCAATTGCAGCATGATCAAATTTAGAACGGAGTCCCAACTTGGTTTTCTGCCAAGGCACAGAACCAAAAGACATGGATTCGCTGCAATCCACCAGCATGGAGCAGGCAAGATTTGTCTCTTGCTCATATTGCTTGAGATAGAGTTTCTCGGTACGAGCAAGAACTTTCCAATCAAGCCTGCGAAGATCATCGCCCGCAGTGTATTCACGATGTTCAGCGAATTCGACTGAAAACCCACGCATGGGGCTGCGATGTTTACCCGAAATAATACCTTGAACAACGGTTCTGGCTTCAAACTCGATAAGCCTTAGCCGGGCCAGCACATCAGCGTCAAGATATTTTCGATTATTGCTCAATCCTAACTCCCGGGGTTAGATTTCCGCAAAAGGCACGGAGTCGATAAGTTTCTGAACTATTTTATCAGCGGTCATGCCATCAGATTCAGCATGATAATTTGTAATTATCCTGTGCCTGAGAATGGGAAGAGCAACCGCTTTGATATCTTCGCGGGAAACAAAAAACCGCCCGGCAAGTGCAGCCCGGGCCTTACCAGCCATCACCATGGATTGCCCGGCCCTTGGCCCTGCACCCCAGGAAATATATTTGCGCACAAAATCAGGAACAGCAACTGCAGATTCTTTATCCCTTTCAGGCCTGCTCTTACGGACAATATCCATTGCATATTTGACAACATGAGGCGAGGCGGGAATTTTACACACTAGCTCTTGCATCCCCTGGATTTCGGTTTCGTCAAGTATCCGCTGAACAAGATGCGTATTCCCTGAAGTCGTTCGGGAAATGATTTCAAGCTCCTCAGTTTCCGATGGATATCCTACTAAAATCATAAACATAAACCGATCCAATTGTGCTTCTGGAAGAGGATACGTACCCTCTTGTTCAATGGGGTTTTGTGTTGCAAGTACAAAAAAAGGTTTTGGTAGCACATGCCGTTGACCACCTACAGTAACTTGAAGTTCCTGCATGGCTTCAAGAAGAGCAGACTGGGTTTTAGGGGGAGTCCGGTTGATTTCATCAGCGAGAACAAGGTTGGCAAAAATTGGTCCATTAATGAACCTAAAAACTCTTTCACCTGACGTCTTATTTTCTTGAAGAATTTCAGTTCCAGTAATATCAGAGGGCATTAAATCTGGAGTAAACTGAATTCGATTCGAATTAAGGCCCAGACTCGCAGCCAAAGTTTTTACAATCAGGGTTTTCGCCAACCCAGGCACACCCACCAAAAGACAATGCCCTTTTGCGAAGAGTGCCAACAGGAGTTGTTCAACCACCTCGGAATGGCCGACAATCACTTTGGAGATTTCTTCACGTATTTTAAGCCCAGCTTGCTGGATCTTTTTAAGACCTTCAAGATCGCTGGATTTTTCCTGCTCGCTTTCAAACAATATTTCAACCATGTTTTGTTCATCAGGCACAGCAACCAGACCTTTCTTGTAAATTCAAGGCAATCTCGTGAAAGACTGTTTTAAACAAACTCAAATTTAGAAATCATTTCAGGGCTTTAGTGAATAAACATCCGAAGCCAAACCAACCAGTATCTCATTTTTATCAGGCAAAACTATGGGGCAATGTAAGGCAGAAACTTCTTTAGAGAATGAAACTTCAGGAAAAAGAAGAAAAGCATTGCCAGATTTTAAAAACCACTGCGCTCCTCCAGCATAGGTTTCCAAAAAAACCTTCCTTTGCACATTACCGTTGGTTAGAAAATACAAAGGCATTCCATGTCCTTTGGGATAAATACCATCAGAACTCCAGTTCACAAACCAAGAGCCAACCTTCAAGGTAATTTTAGGACAAGATGGTGGGTTTACCCAAACAAGAATTTTTCCCTCATTCTGATTCATTTGCCAATCGCTGGTTAAATAATCAGAAGACAACTTAAAGTATTTGGTTTCCTGCTGGGTGCTTAAATTCCATGATTTAAAATGGCCTTCTGCAAACCCGTAAAGTTCATCCCCAAAAATACGCCACACATTAAGGTTTAAGTTTTTCTCAAATATCAAAAATGGCTTGTTTGAAACATGCCCTTCTTTTGTCAGATCAATAAAAAACAAAAAAGTTGCAGTATTACCTTCAACTCCAACAACAGCTTTATTATTAAAGAAAAAAATGGTTCCTGATTTCCCGGTTTTAAGGGATGCCGGTATTAACGGAATTTTACTTATGCATTGAAATCCCTTTGAATCCAGGAGGCAAAGCTTACCATCCGAATTAAGTGCAAGAATGTTATCTCGAAAAAGCACCATGGTTTCCCATGGAGAATCATCTAGTCTGGGCACGCAATTGGACTGCGAAAAGCCCGAACCCACGAGCCAATAATTATTTTTACTATCCGGAATGATGCACGTATTCTGATTTATCGAAATGATTTTTTGCAAGACAAGATGATGGTTGGAAAAATCTTTTTCAAAAATTGGAAAATGCGATTCGAAAAGAACTTTTCCGTCTTTGGAATCGAGACAATAGATTTTCCAGGAACCATCATGGCAAAACATTTTTTCACCTGAAATCACAAATTCGAAGGGGTTCAAACTATTGCTTGCTGGTTTAAAGCGCCACAGTTCCAAACCCTTTTCCACATCAAACGCCACCGCTGATTTTTCAAACCCAAGTAATAAAATTCCTCCTTGCGTTTTCATCCACGTGCAAACTTCCTGCAATTTAGACTCCCAAAGCAAAGACCCATCTGAATTCCGAATAATCTTTAAATCATGAGATCGGGCAATTCCTGTAAAATTTAAAGTTTTGGCAACTAGAACCGCACCTTGCTCAAAAAAAGCCCCGGCACCAATCTGTCTTACAGACCACTTCATATCACCCATTTTTAAAACATTTCCAGTATTCTTCTCAACAGGCAATTTCACCTTATTTTCTTCATTCCGCTTCACCTGGGGCCCTGAAATCACTGCATCCTGCTTTCTAGATATGTCACTATCGGTTCCTGGATACATACGGATCGCATTACGATCGATACTCAACAAAAAATCATCGAAGAGAAAAAGGTTGCCGGGTTGTAAGCGATGAAATAAGGAAAGATCTGCAGCGGGCAGTCCAGTTTTCATGTCAACAACAAATACACCCTTGACTGTGGGCCAGATATAATTATTACCAAGAATAAAACCTCTTCCCGCAGAAGGCAGGTTACTGCCATCGGCGGGGATCCTCCAACCATGATTATCCAAACCATTGGTGGAATTTAAAGCCCGCAACCCATTGTCTGTGCCTAGTAACAAAACACCATCTTTGACCGCTATCAATTGGTTGACATTCTCAACATCTCGAGTCCAAAAAAGCGCTCCACTGGCACTGTCCAAGGCCTGCACGACTTTGTTTCTTGAATTCAAATGATAAAGAGTAGCTTCATGAAAAATAAGACGAAGCGGCGTTGGCGTTTTTACCCCAAGAGCATTTTCATTGGGTACAACCGACCTTATCCAAACGGGTTTGCCAGTCTTTTGGTCCACCGCCGTTACCGCACCACCTCTGCTGGATGCAACCACAAGATTGGCTGCCAGGGTCAAAAATGCCTGCTTGCTCTCGCCCAAATGAACCGAGGTAGTTTCAGCAGCGACTTCACAGGCCCAGAGCAAATCTGACACACCTGCATTAAGATTATAACAAAGAAGTTTAAGCCCCTCCCTACCATTAACCTTTTGGCTTGCAAGAACAAACACCCTTCCTTCGTGAACCAATGGGTCACTTTCAATTCTGCTGCTTTCACCCAAGGAAAGCTTAGTTTCCCAAAGCAGGTGGGTCTCATCGGGATTAACTTCCAGACAAGCAAGAAAGCTTTCGCAGTCCGGTGTTTCCAGTGGCATAGGGGCGATGATTCTTTCCTTGTTTTTAACAGGTTTATCAAGGGTTACCAGAACCTTGTTAGGAGGGCAAAAGCTAAGGCCCATGCTTCGCCCCATAATTAACTGCTGGCTTAAAATATCTTTTGGTCCACCTCCTTTAGGTTCATACAAGATACTTTTGGCACCAGAAACCAAATCAAAAGAAAACAATCTAAACCCATCTTGAAATAGTATGCGTGAACCAACCCGTAATGGATGGCATGGAAGATCAGCAGATTTTTGTGGAGCCAGTAAATTTTTTGAAGAAACAGCACCGGGATCTTCATCTTCGACAAATGAAATAGATGTTTTCCAAATTGGCAGTTTGGCGCACCAATTTCCCAGTTGATGCACAGTTGGGCCCTGCGGAACTATTGGGTTTCGTTGATTATTTACAGCGTAGGTATTCCAGTAGGTATCATTTACTCGAAATGATTTAGATTGAGAAAGATCTTCAAGCATTTTAACGAAATTACCTTTTTTTGATGCAAGGATCCCCTCCTCTTTAGGAAAATCAGATGCAAATTGATCAAATCTTTCCTTTGCAATTTTCCCTGAACCATCTCTTATAAGTGAACTTGCAACCAGTCTGGCTCGAAGCAATGGAAGTTGCTCAAAAAAAATAGGTTTATCAAGATTCGATTTTTGCTGCGCTTCCAAAAATAGAGCAAGGGGCAGGCTCCACCAATATTCAGCTTCCTCAATCTTCGATTGTTCAAAGGCCCTGTCGCCCAGCAAAAGACAAGCATCAACCCCACTTTTACAGAAAAGTCCGGTCCGAACAATTTCATATAGCCCATTAAAATCTTTTTGAGTTTTAGCAAATTCGAACTGTTTTTTAAAATTCGTCTCTTGTTTTTTGAATTCCTGCGAAGTCTTATCACTACCAACAAGCAACACCTGACAAACCCACGATGCGCAAATTAGATGATTTTTTGTATTCATCACCATTGCGTCGGGATTTGTTTCAATAATTTTAAAGAGGTTTTCCTGAGACAATTTTGCATCTTTGCCAGACAGACTTCCTGCCAACTGAGTTATTTTTAAAGTTAACTCTTTATCTGGTTGAATTGATTGTTGGGCAAAAAGGCAACAATTAAACAATCCTACAACGAGGATTATTAGAACCCGGGTTGCAATACCAAGGCTTTTAAGCATTAATTAGAACCTCATAAATATTAATGCTTTATGCTACCAAGTCGTAAGCAGGATAAAAGTTTAAATGTTTCGACTTTGAAAAAACAAATCAGCTCGACTAAGCCCATTTTCTTAATTTTAAGAATCTTTATCAAAAACTTCTTAACATTAGGACTACACAAGTTTTTTCCGCATTTCTTCTCCCATCTTTTGCAATTGTAAATAAAATGTTAGTTGGCATTAGTTTTGCTCGGTTTACTATTTAATCGATTAATTTGAATCGATTAAATGTTAAAGTGCTTTGATTGCATTGGTTTCCATCAGCATTTAAGGATTGCCGAAGTTATGGCAAAGTGTTCCGCAAGTTTGATTCCTGCACTCCCCAAGTTATTTGGGATTATGATGCTTTCTCTTGTAGTTTGCATGATCTCGACCCTGGGTTGCAGCAACAATAATGACACCTACCCTGACGATGTAGTCTACCCGTTCCGTGCAGATTTGATAGTTGACGAGGTTCCAAAACTAACCCGTGATCGCCTTCCGGGGCCGGGCCAATTAGATAAAGCCATCGCTCAAATTAAAGAACTAGGTGGAAAAACCTTTAATCCGAAAGACCTTCCAGAAAACCTTCGGACGGAATTAGATAACGAACTGCAACTAACTTTTGGCTCACCCTACAATCCAACCGTTGGAATATCAACACATACCGAAATCACCTCACTTGCTAAAGCTTTGAAACTCGATAACGAAACCCTTGCAGCTGGAAGCAAGCTATACCGTAGGAATTGTTTGCATTGTCATGGGCTGGCAGGAGATGGTCGGGGCCCCACAGGCCCTTGGGTCAGCCCCCACCCTAGAGATTTCAGGCAGGGGAAATTCAAATTTATTTCCTCCAATGCAAGTGGGAACAAAATAAAGCCTCGCAGGGAAGATATCCTTCGTAGCCTTAAAGCTGGTATCGAGGGAACTTCAATGCCTGCATTTGGCTTGTTGGGTGATCAGGCGCTTGAACAATTAACCAGCTATGTATTTCATCTATCTTTAAGAGGTGAAGTGGAATTTGAAACAACTCGAACCCTGCTAAAAAAGAAAAATGTTGTAAGCGAGCTTTTTGAACTACTTCCTGATGAAGAGCCCGCCAAAGAAACCGTGCAGGAATTCGTAAAGCTTTATCTAAAAGACCTCCTTAAGGCTTATCAAAAAGCTGATGCGAAAGGAATTGAGCCTGCCTCATATCCAAACTTTTCTGATGCAGAGATGCTTGAATCCGTTAAGCGGGGATTCCACCTTTTTAGCAGCAGCTCATCAGATGCTTTTGGATGCGTAAGTTGCCATCAGGATTACGGGCGACAAACTTTGTACCAATACGATGATTGGGGTACCTTGGTGAGGCCATCGAACCTTACGCTATCGATATATCGGGGCGGCAGAAGGCCCATGGATTTATATTGGCGCATAAAGAAAGGAATTCCCCCCTCAAAAATGCCGGCTGTTACAGTTCCCGCAAATGAAGAGAGCCAAAAAATATGGGATCTTGTAAACTTCATCGAATCTCTACCCTTCCCTGGGTTATTGCCCGATGAAGTTCGTTCTAAAGTTTATGGCCAGGAAGCCCGCGGGGTTGCGGTTCTTCCCGAAAACAAAAAGTAACATTAGCAGGAGCAAATTAAGTGCATAGATGCTGGGGCCTATTATTTGCAGCAGTCAACCTTGCAGCAATCGGGTTATTTGTAGTTTCCCCCGCCATGGGTTGGTGGTTACCCAGGAATATTGCCAGTTATGGTGCGGATATTGACCACTTGTTTTACCTCATTCTGGTTGCAACCGGATTCTTCTTTGTTATTACTCAAGGTACGCTTGTTTACTGCATGTTTCGTTTTAATGCCAAAGACGGTGTTAAGTCAAAAAACATTCATGGCAACACCAAGCTTGAAATTATCTGGACTGCGATTCCAGCCATTATTCTTATTTACCTAGGCTTTGCCCAAACACCTACTTGGGCAAAAATGAAGTATATCGAAATCGATACTTGGTTTCCCGTAAAGTACAAAGGCACCAACATTGAATCTGACCTGCATGTAACCGTTCTGGGCAGGCAATGGGAATGGCGCATGCGTTATCCACAGGGAAACATTCCCGCAGATCCCCAAGCCTGGGCCGATCTTGGAAACCTTAACGATCTTCATGCCGTTAATGAGCTTCATGCATGGAAAGATGCCCGGGTCAAGATCCATTTAAAAACCCAGGATGTAATCCATAGTTTTTTTCTGCCCAATTTAAGGCTAAAACAGGATGCTCTTCCGGGAAAAATCATGCCCATGTGGTTCCAACCCATCGAAGCAAACGTTCGATTCAATCCCAAAACAAGGATGCTTGAAGAACTCAACCCTTCTTCCACATGGGAAATCGCCTGTGCGGAACTGTGTGGAGGCAACCACTACCGCATGAGGGGAAAACTTTTCGTCCATGAGTCTAAACAAGATTATGAACGATGGTTTGCTGATGCACTGAAAAACCAACGCCTGCACGAATCGCCTCGCGTGCAACCCGTCGTCGCAGCGGGCAACGGAGGCAACCCATGAACCATGATACTCATCACACCACGGGATCCAAGCCAGGATTCCTGACCTCCTATCTTTTCTCCCAAGATCACAAGATGATAGGAATACAGTTCCTATTTTCAGGGCTGATCTTTTTCGGAATAGGCGGGCTTCTTGCTCTTCTGGTTCGGCTGCAACTCGGATGGCCCGATGGCAACCTGCCCTATATTGGTAAATGGTTCCCACAAAGCTGGGGGGGCAAAATGTCCCCCGAGTTTTATACCATGCTTTTCACCATGCATGCCAGCATCATGATTTTCTTTGTCATCATTCCATGGCTGACAGGAACCTTCGGGAACTTTCTTATCCCACTCATGATTGGCGCAAGGGATATGGCATTCCCCAAGCTCAATATGTTTTCTTATTGGGTGATGTGGCCTGCTTTCATCATCATCCTGGCAAGTTTTTTTGTGGATGGTGGCGCCGCTAGTTCGGGCTGGACAAGTTACCCCACACTTGCAAATGTTGGCGCAGAAGCGGGCCTTGAAAAGTTACCCTTTAAACCGGGTGATGCTCCAACTTCTTATACCGTTTTCAAG
The DNA here is from genome assembly GCA_009920765.1 of Planctomycetota bacterium. GTDB lineage: Bacteria > Planctomycetota > Planctomycetia > Gemmatales > Gemmataceae > UBA969. Next base: position 35,166 of record RFZJ01000027.1, read on the forward strand.
GATGACGCCTTTAATTCTCCCGCTGCTCCAGGTGCTGGCATGGGCCAGATCTTCTGGCTTGTTTCACTTATTTTCGTTGGCATTGGCTCAATGATGGGTTCGGTTAATTACATCACCACTATTCTAAACATGCGTGCACCAGGCATGGATCTTATGCGCATGCCCCTCACTGTCTGGTCGCTTTTTATCACTGCTATCCTTCAGGCTCTTGCACTTCCCGTTCTTACCGTGGCTTTAATGCTTCAACTTCTAGACAAACTTATTGCAACCAACTTTTTTCTTCCACCAGGCGGACTGAGCTTCGGAAATTGGCATACCACTCCGGGAGGTGGACAACCCCTCCTTTGGCAACACCTTTTCTGGTTCTATTCCCATCCTGCTGTTTACATCATGATCCTTCCAGCTATGGGTGTCGTTTCCGACATCATTGCAACCTTCGCCAGGAAACCGATGTTTGGCTACAAACCCATGGTATTCTCCATGGCAGCTATTGCTTCCTTGGGCTTCATCGTTTGGGGCCACCACATGTTTCAAAGCGGCATGGATCCCAGACTTGGAACAGGATTCATGCTTGCTACCATCCTCATAGCAGTGCCCAGCGCAATCAAAACTTTCAACTGGCTTGCAACCTTGTGGGGCTCCAGCATTCTTTACACCACTGCCATGCTTAACGCTCTTGCTTTTGTATCGATGTTTGTCATCGGTGGGTTAAGTGGAATCTTCATGGCGGCAACCCCTGTGGACGTTTACTTCCATGACACTTATTTCATTGTTGCCCATATTCATTATGTGCTTTTCATGAGCAGCATTTTTGGAATCTTTGCAGGAGTAACCTTCTGGTTTCCCAAGATGTTTGGCAGGCTCATGAACGAACCTCTGGGAAAAGTTCATTTCGCACTCACATTTATTTTTGGAAACCTCACGTTCTTCCCAATGCACATTTTAGGCATCGGTGGACACCCCAGAAGATACTACGACCCTACGATTTATCAGTATCTCGAAAACCTTCAGCCACTTAATCAATTCATGACAATTTCAGCCCTGCTATTGGGGCTGACTCAACTTCTGTTTGTAACCAACATTTTTTACTCTTTATGGTTTGGTGCTAAAGCAAGCAAGAACCCTTGGAATTGCAACACTCTTGAATGGGATGCACCTTCCCCACCTCCTCACGGAAATTTCGACCAGATACCCCAGGTTCAAAGGGGCCCCTACGAATACGCAATTGATGGACCAATGGATCATTTAACTCAATCATCCCCAGCAGTAGACGGTGGGAAAATCCATGAATAAAACCATCACCTTAGTTCCAACGAAAACTCCCTTCACTGCTGTTTGTAGCTGGTTTTCCGCATTGTTGGTTCTTGCACTCCTAACCTTGGGTACGCTTATCACCACCTACAGAGTTGGCATGGTTGACCCCATCTGGCCTACGGAGCCTTGGTATCTACTAAGCCAGAATTGGTCTGAGCCCTCTGCTGGATATTTCATCGAACACATTCACAGAGTCGTAGGCTACATTAGTGGTTTTGCAATTCTTGGGATGATGCTGGCCTCATTTCTTGCAAATGGCACAAAAACCTACAAGTTTGCCTCAGCTATTTGTATTGTTGCAGTGTCTTTGGGTGTGGCTATCGCTATGACCAGCATCGATCGAACCAAAGCAATGGCGGATCCAATAGGCGCAGTCAACCAGATGAAAATGCGAACTGGCCTGGGCATTACTTTGGTTTCTTCTTTGTTTCTTTTATTCCAATCGATCAAAGCACTAAAAAACAATGAGCAGCACTCAGGCTTAAGGTTTCTCGCCCTTCTTTCCTACCTTGGTGTCATCAGCCAGGGTTTGCTTGGTGGGCTGCGGGTTTACCTTCATGCTTTAGTAGGGCCGGAACTTGCAACCATTCATGGTGCAACCGGACAAATGGTTTTTGCCTTGGTTGCTGGCACCGCCATACTTGCAACTTTCCCTGGTGCCTTACCAAAACTTGAAGACAAAGAAAAACGACTCCTCCCAATCATAGGCTGGGCACTTGTTGCAGCCCTTTTATTCCAGCTAGTTTGGGCTGTAATCGTCAGGCACGGTGGGCAGCCTTGGGCCCAACGATTCCACATGATTGGTGCCTTCATCGTGTTTGGGATTGTAGCCTGGCTTTCGCTAAGAATGGCGGGTTCAATCCATGGGCGACCATTTTTCAAACCCTACACCATACTATTGGGCTTGGTTGTTTTTATTCAGGTAATATTGGGAGTTGAGGCCTATATTGGAAAATTCGCAACTGGGAAACCTTTAATTCAAGAGGCTGTTACTTTTGGACAAGCGACCGTTCGCACCTTTCACGCTTTGACCGGGGCCTTGCTTTTAGCAATCTCCTTTGCTGCAGCGTTAAGAATAAGTCAGGTTGCAAGATACAAAGGATTACAGAATGAAAGCTAGTGCGACCTTAGATTTGAAACTACCAAATCGCACCAAATCGCGCGCAATGGATTTTCTCGATCTGACCAAGCCCCGTATCTCTGCCATGGTTTTGTTTTCGGTCGCAGCAGGCGGACTTTACGCAGGTGCCAGAGGCGCTGAACTTCTAGTCGTTTTAAATACAGTCATCGGAACCACCCTAGTTTCTGCGGGCGCTGGGGCTTTAAACCACCTTTGGGAACGACACACCGATTCCCTTATGCAGCGCACTTCCACTCGCCCCCTACCTGCAGGAAGATTACAACCGCTTGAAACTTTCCTGTTCGGCATACTTCTTGGGCTTGGTGGCACGGCTTATCTTTTAGTCACGGTCCCAAATATTCTCACCGCAATACTTGCATTCTCCACCTTGGTTTCTTATGTGCTTATTTACACACCACTAAAACAACTCACCACCTGGAACACCCTCATCGGTGCCATTCCCGGTGCTATGCCACCACTTATTGGATGGGTTGGCGTCAGGGGTACTCTCGATCCAGAAGGCCTTGCCCTTTTTATGATTCTTTTTGTGTGGCAGATTCCCCACTTCCTAGCAATAGCATGGCTTTACAGGGATCAATACGCACAAGGCGGGCACAAAATGCTTCCCTCGTTTGATCCATCCGGCGATATTACATCACTCCAAATGCGCGCCTACTGTCTGGCTCTTATTCCGGTAAGCCTTTTCCCGATATTGATCCAATCTGCCGGGCCACTTTATCTAATGGGCTCCGTGCTTTTGGGTATCTTTTTCCTATTACCCACTTTGCGATTTCATAAAGAACGAAGCATGCAAAATGCTAGAAGTGTAATGCGCGCTTCTTTAATTTACCTCCCAGGTGTCTGGGCTTTACTTCTCATTGACCACACCCTTAATCTTTTGTTTCGCCGTTAAGGATTCATCATGATTGTTAGCGAGAACTCCAACACCAATCTCCCGATCAGCAACGGCAAGCTAGCCATGTGGCTTTTTCTTGCCACGGAGGTAATGTTCTTTACCGGATTACTTGCAACTTGCATGCTCTTAAGAGAAAGTGCGCCATTCCCTGGTCAAGGACTCCCCCACTGGCCCAACCAGAAAACCGTTCATGTCGAACCTTGGCTGGGTGCCATTAATACCGTTATTCTGATTTGTAGCAGTCTTGTAATACTTCTTTCCATTAACGCCCTCAAAGCAAATAAAGTTTCTTCTTCTCTCTTTTTTCTAGGTATTTCCCTAGTCCTTGGATCTATTTTCCTTGGCGTCAAAGCATTTGAATACAAAGGTAAGTTTGAACATGGGATCATCCCGGGAAATATTGGAGAATCCCTGCCCGGTATGTCTCCCCAAAGGGAAAAACTACTTCAACAAAACGGCCTCGCATATGTTCGTAAAGTGCAGGCACAATTAAGAATCGTTTGCTCCGGAGTCACCAATGAAAATCTTAAAGACCAAACCGAAGCCATAAAAAACGCTTACAGTCTTTACTCACTTACTCTCGATGGCAAAGATTCTCAAAACGATTACCTTCGGCCTTTATCCCCTGCGCAACTTGGCGAAAAAGTAAATCTTTTAGTGGCAGAGTTTCCACAGTTACACCTTCCCCCTGCCATCCCTAATGGTAATCTATGGGCCTCTTGCTACTTTGCACTTACCGGTGTTCATGCAATCCATGTGCTATTTGGGTTGGCATTCATGCTTGGTATCTTTTTAAAAGGCCTTTTTGGTAATCTGCAATCTATGGAAGGCACATTGGAAGTCACCGGCCTATATTGGCATTTTGTCGACTTGGTGTGGCTTGTTCTTTATCCGATCATTTATTTCCTTTAGGCACTACCCCAACCATGGAACATAACGAAAAATCTGAAAACCAAACATTGCTGTTTATTACCGCAGCCATCCTTGCGTTCAATGCTCTAATTCTTCCAATTATTGGGGGTTATCTGGAAAATAAGGCAAGAGTTTTAGCCATACTTGGAATCATCTGCTTACAAGTCATCTTGGCAGGAATAAACTTCATGCACATCAAACGTGATGTTAAAAATGTTTGGTTTATCATCCTTCCAACAGCTTTACTTTGTTGCTTTTTAATTATTGGCCTACTTCCAGACACCATTTTTTATCGCCAAAGGTAACTCCCATGCAGTTTTACCTTGTCTCTTATCTGATTCTTTTTTCACTCGTTTCGGTTCTTGGATGCACCAACAACAAAACCACCTCCGGGAAACTTGAAGATTTTGGCACCGTAGGTGATTTCTCGTTCCTTGAACGCAATGGCGAACAAATCTCCCAAGACAACCTTACGGGAAAAGTATGGCTCGCCTCTTTTGTCTTTACCCGCTGCACAGGCCCCTGCCCCCAGGTTTGTGCCACACTTGCACGATTGCAGGAAAAACTAAAGGATGTTCCGGACTTCCGTATTGTTACCTTTACCGTCGACCCTGAACGCGATAACCCCAAAGAATTAAACCTCTTTGCGGAAAACTTCCGAGCTGACCCCAAACGTTGGTTTTTTCTCACAGGCAAGGAAGAATCGTTGTACCAATTAATCAAAGAAAAATTTCACCTTGCAGTCGGCCATAATTCACCAGAGCAGGCAAAACCAGGGAATGAATTCATCCATAGCCCTAGAATTGTTCTAATTGACAAAGCTGGACATATCCGGGGCTATTTTGAAGGCACGCCAACCACGCTTGAAGGCACTCCAGTTGATAAATTTGAAGACAAATTAAAATCCCTTGAATCAATTATTCTTAAACTTGCACTAGAAAGGTAATAACTTGAACTTTCTGAATCAAATCATTTGCCCTGGTTGGAATGCCAGCCTCAACGCTTTAGCTGGCTTCTTGATCATTGCTGGATTTTTAGCAATCAAATTAGGTAAAAACAAAAAACTTCACTCGGCAATTATGTTGGGGGCAGTTGCAGTTTCTGCTATCTTCCTGGCTTCCTACCTTTACTACCATTTGGTTATCAAGGAAGGTGTTGCCACTAGTTTTCGAGACAGAAATCCAGATGCTTCTGATGTAATACGATACCTTTATTTTACCATCCTCATTTCTCACACTATTTTGGCGATTGTTGTCACTCCCATGATTCTAGTTACCGCTTACCATGGCATTAAAGACAATCTTTCCAAACACATGCGGCTTGCTCGCATTACTTTTCCAATATGGCTTTATGTTTCAATTACTGGCGTTGTGGTCTATTGGATGCTTTATAGAATGAATTAAGGTGCAAATACCATGAACAAAACGAATTCAATATTTGTAAAAACAGTCTTGGCGGGATCTCTGTTCCTAGCTCCGCAACTTTATGCAAATGCATGCCCCAACTGCCGGGATGCAACAAAAAGCTCCCCAGAAGCAAGCCAGGAAGAACAATACAACGAAGCCAAGGCGTTCAACAAAAGCATTTATTTAATGGCAGGCATGCCATTCGCGATTGTTACAGGCTTTGGAATCTTCCTGCGGAAACTACTCCAAAAGCAAAAACCCAACTAAAATGCCAATAAATCTCCATTAAACAGCCTTCATCAATCATTTGAATTCTAATAAGCAGCCTACGGAATAGGGACTGAATCAAATTGAAACGGTATATCTTGATATTTCATGCCTGTAACAGCTTTATAAACCAACCGCCAATCTGAAAAATCGCCCAATGATTTATCCTTTAGCAGGAAATGATAAGTTATATTTGCTGTTCGGTTTTCCATCATCTCAACTATGTAACCATCCGCTGGACAGTCTTTAGAATTCTTTTTATTAACAAGTTTTAATTGGTTTAGAACTGCCCAATTCTGACTTGTATCAAACTCCGGGCCTTTAGCATCTATTTCCATTTGAATACCAAAAGAAATCCTAGTCGCCCCTGCGATTATCTTTTTTAAGCTGCAAGAAAAACCTTTATTTAACTGCAATGGTTGAACTTTTACACCCTCTGCAATCAATTTTGAAAGATCACCCAACTCGACCAAGTTAAAACTTACTGGAAGAATCGCTTTGATTTTTCCTTGTATTGAAAAAGTCTCAGCTTGATTCCTTTTCAAATAAGGTAGATTGATAACAAAAGGTAAACTGCTGGCTTCCTCCACTGGAGCAAAAGATTTTCCCTTGGTCACAATAGGTGCAAGAGTTTTCCCCTCATATTTACATTCAAGTTCGTAAGGAACAGTATTGATTAAAACGGGCTCAACTTTATTATTCCACTCAAGCAACAAATCAAGTTTCGTCACAGAATTAGAAAAAGCCAGATCAACAACAGAAGAAACCCGACTTAATTTTGTTTTAAAAAAAGAAGAATCAGGGGCTTGTACATCGAATGCATTTAGCTCTGCCAACCAAGGTAAAATTACACCAACGAATAAAAAAACTTCTATCTTTTTAAAAATTATAAGTCGCATAATCCCGCCAATAAAAAGGATATCCTCTAAAAATCTTATCACCTAATATTAACAGATAAATCATGTGCATGTATAAAAACGACCCAATCAAAAACTTTCAAAGCACAATTGGATAACACAACTGCGTAACAAAAACGATTTAAATTTAAGAATCAATAATTACCTGACAAATGATAAAACCAAAGAATAAAAACTTTCAAGTGTAGGGGTTTCCATTCCTGGCACTTTCCCCATGTCATCAAACCTCCGCAATTCTACCGCCGATTTATAGTAAGGATTAAATTCGAACTCGATACTTTCACTATCAGACATGGGCCCCCCTTGAATTTCAAGGCTCAGACGAGATGCAGGAGATAAACCATCTACATAGGTTTGGCTTTTATGACATAAATATCGCTTTGCTGCTACATGCAACCTGATGGGTTCCAATATTTCTGCGCCAAAAAAATGTTTGAGCTTTATCGCTCCTAGATCTTCATGCCGCATGTCTATCCCTCGATTTGCAACATCCTCACCCTCATCATGCTGAAGGTGACCATAATCATGCAAAAGGGAAGCAACCACAACATCATCTGAACTATTGAATTGCATAGCAAAGGTCGCAGTTTGCAAGGCGTGCTGTAATTCGGTAACTGATTCACCATACTGGCGGTGCCCGACCCTGTTATAAACATCAAAAATCATCTGAACAATTTGATCGGGGGACATTAAATATTTTCCTACACCTCTGCCAATTGATAATTGAAACCTCGAATATATGTGATTTAAAATCGAATAGCAATAAAACTGATACCCTAGAAGACAACCTGAAAACCAAACAGAGTTTGCCCTAAAAGTGATGGTTACATAAAAAGCTTTATACACTTACCAACCCAAGCTTTTTCGACAAAGAGACTTTTTATCTGAGAATTTGGATTCAAATAATTTTGATAGCTAACACTTAAACATGTAAGAAAAGCGAAGTGGCAACATGAACGACTACGATTCTCTTAAATTACATCAACTATTTTTACAAGCCTGAAACGAAAGGGAAGTTTTTCAGGCAATAGGTTTATTTCAATGATGATGAATTAAATATTTTGCCATCACTTACACTACGGGCCTAGATAATAAAAAGCAATTAAATCCAGACGATGTTTTGCCAAAAAGTTACAACCTGAACAATACACTCATAATGCGTACAAAATGCAAATCTTTTATAAAAAGTTTTGTTAACCTTCACTTAAAGTGCACAGGAAAATAATATGTGTCAAAATAAAGGTTGGGTCGAAGAATTAGGAGAGCGGCAAATAGAGGGAGGTATAAAAAAATAACCTCCCCGAAGGGAGGTTATTTAAAAACCCGGCAATAACCTACTCTCGCCCTTGACGGACTAC
>RFZJ01000261.1 GCA_009920765.1 Planctomycetota bacterium
AAAGTAGTGCCATTAATCCCACCGCTGGCCGTATTCCAAGTGGGATTATTGACTAGCGTTCCATTTACACCACCCGTAACTGAATTATAAGCAGTGGTGCCAGATGTCTCATCTAGTTTAAAGTAGCTTACCAACCCAGGAGAATTGGCTTCAACGGAAACATTCCGATTGCTGGCGATTTCCGAGGCTGTGCGAACAACATTCCAAATGCGGACTTCATCAATACTGCCTGCAAAATTCTGGCCACCCGTATAAAAACCAGCCCCCAAGGCCAAGGCTACTCCAGTTGAGGGCACCGTATAACGGGTAGTCAGAATAGCTTCACCATCCAGATAAATCACCGTGCCAGCATTCACACCGCTTTGGAAACTCATCGCAACATGATGCCATGCGTTATCATTTAAGAAACGGCCTGTTGATATATTTCCAACACCGCTCCAATCGAATGTAATCAACTCATTGTTGTACAAAAATAACGAATAAGCAGATTGCTTAACAATAATTCCGCTATAACCACCACCAGCATTACTTGTCTTGATCCATCCCTCGATGGTTCCGTTTGTCAAGACATTGTCAGAACTATTACCCACGACTACAAATTGATTTGAACCATTTAATGTGAGCGAATTACCGGAAGTCAAGCCAGCCCCGCCAACGCCTTCTGTATACCCCAAATTCGCGCCAGCAGTCATCACAGACGCATCATTAACTGCTGCAATGTTAATCGTACTGGTAACACCAATGCTGATTTGTGCACCCACCGCATCACTGTTGGAATCTGTTACAGACCATGTGATTGTGCGATTGTTTCGCGTATTCCCAACCGTTGGATCTTCGCTGGTGCTCAGGTAGGTTACACTTCTCAAAGCTGCCTGATATTGCGCTAATGTTGCAGTTCCACTCAAAGTCAGCACGCCATTAGCATAATTGCCGCTGATATTTCCATAGGTTGCAGAATTATTATTGTTGAATGAAAGCACATCACCAGTTACTGCATTCGTGATAGTAACCGTAGCGGAAGCTAGGTTAGTATCATCAGCATCAGAAATGGTAATACCTGCATCAATTACCGTTGCCGCTGCGTTTTCAGTGTAGGAAACTATTGAACCACCCGTTGCAATAACAGGCTTATCATTTACAGCCAAGATATTAATTTGCGATATACTTGCAGAACCAACGCCCACCGTAACCTTGATATTCCGAACAGCACCATCGAACCCTTCACCGTTATTATGATAAGCAGATCCAAGACGAATCGTCTTATCCACTGGATTAAGAGGACTATTAGTGGTGACTGATTTGATCAGAGATCCTGAGGCATAAATGCTAAGTGTTCCAGTCGTGCCGGTGGTTGTGTAAGTTATTTTGACAGGAACAAAAACACCATTGGTGTTGGATGTTCCAAACACATCAATTTGATTAAAATTAGTGCCTTTCACATAAAGCGAATCACCACGAAGGGTGCGAACCAAAACACCGTCTGTATAGTTCCCATAGGAAAACAGTGTGTTAAGGCCATTCGAACTGTTCATCTTATATTCAGCTTCGAAGGACCAATTCTGGCCTAGATCCATGGCAATGATGTAAGGG
>RFZJ01000262.1 GCA_009920765.1 Planctomycetota bacterium
CAACTTTAACAGAAGTCAAATCCGCCTTTAATTACAGCACAATGACAGGATTTGGATTGCTGATTGGCAGAGGCATCGGCACACCCGTAAGCAAAGAGTATAAAGTTCCGTTTGGCTTCACGGGTAAAATCGAAAAAGTAGAGATCGAAACAAAATAAACCAAGAAACTTCAACAATAAAAAAATGGATAGCCCAATTTTAAAATGAATATCATCTGGCTGGAGCCTTATTTGGCGGAATCCTTGATTTGATATTTTTCCCAGCGCCAGAATCCTGAGGTGGATTTGCAGGTTGCTCTGGGGTTGCTACTGGGGGCGATTCCGCACCACAACCAACCAACACAAACAACACAAGGGTTATTCCAAGATTAAACTTGATCCATTTCATTGTGTCACCTTTTGCAAACGCATTTTTAAATCATGGTATGTTAGAAAGTTCACCACCAGCACGAGTGCTAAGGGCTCCGATTAATGAATTGCTGGAGTTAAGAATCAACCGTGTAGAACCATCCCCCATCAGAAACATGGAACCACCGTTATGAAAACTCCAATAATGAGCGGCATCGCACCCAACTTCGGGCGTTCCAGACTGCAAACCAATCTTTTGGGCAGCGGTTCCATTGCATGGCTTATTGGGTGGGGCAGAATAATTCGCTATAAAATAATTTGCTATGGCAAGATCATTTGATGTCATGACACAATCACCATTACCTTTCCCATCATAACCATAAGCAGCAAACCACCAGCCAAATTCCAAATTGGAATTTGGAGGACGTTCTCCAACAAAAAATGTATTGCTAAGGCCATCAGAAATATCATTGAATCTAATTTTGGACCCCATGAATAGCACACCATCATAAGAAGCGGAGGTAGTTCCAGCGTTTCCTAAATAACCTGTAAGGGACTGATCAACTGAAGTGCCTGCTGCTGCTGCGGTAATAGCCAAAACTCCACGGGCATCAGCGGGACAATTAAAAATTTTCATTTGTTGAGCACAAACAGGATTATTCCAAGAATAAGCAGTTGCAGCGCTCGAAGCATAATCTTTTGCTTTTTTGTATATAGCTTCCTGCTCCATAAAAGGCAAAATATAAGCCAAAAACGACCAACACCCTTCAAATGGAGTTACATTCCAAACATCTAGACCAGTTACAGGATTTGTCCAAGGAGATTGCCCAGGGGGAAGTTTAACATTCACATCATGATAACCATGAAGAGCCAACCCGATCTGTTTAAGGTTATTTAGGCAACGAGTTCGAGATGCGGCTTCCCTAACCTTCTGTATTGCGGGTAAAAGCAACCCTATTAAAATTCCAATAATCGCTATGACTACAAGCAATTCAATAAGAGTGAATCCTTTTTTAGAAAAAAGCCTAGAGCTTACCATGTCGACCCTATCTTTCAGATTTGATAATATAAAAAAATACAAGAAATTATTTAAAACTAAATAAAAAAACATGAATCAAGAACTTATCTATCATTAATTATTTAAGTATCACTCTTGAATAATTTAAACGCAATCAAATTTCTATCATTTTATAATTTCAAAATAGAAAAATCGAAACATAGGATCTCAATAGTCACGTTATTG
>RFZJ01000263.1 GCA_009920765.1 Planctomycetota bacterium
GTCTACACCTTATCCCTAGAATTCAGGATGGTATATGTATCGCATTATCGCATTATTTCTTGACACACCCCAATTGGCCTCAATTCATTGAGATGACGTTGGCATGGGATGGGCAGTCAGAAATAAACCCAAAACTAGAAGCTCAATTTAATGAATTACTTGGCCTAATTCAGCACCATCAATTAACAACACAAGCTCCAGAACATTATATTGGCGATGGATTGGCGGCATTTCTGAAAGAACAGCGCAGACCTTGGATTTTAAAAAACCCTTGGCATGCCATTGCCATTAAACCAGCTGAAAATGGAAATTGGCATCTGTATGATCCAAATTATGTCACTGGTTCCCTGGAAACAGCCCCTCAAGACTTGCTTGCCAGCATCCATAAAAGCATTGGCTCGATAGTCTCTGTTGAAGCAGATGCATCACCAAATTTATGTGCAATATCAGACCGAAATCAATTTATTGAACACGGCGGGCTGCTCGCACTGTGTCAATGCAATAATACGCAAGAGATGCTGTCGCAGTTGCCACAGCAGTACAGCTACTCAAAAGCAGCGTTGGATGGCCTTCTACTTAGAGATACAAAAGGAACACCAGCCTGGGTTAGAGGATTAGCTAGCACAAATCCGGCTATTATAGCTTTAACCCAAGATTTAAAAACACAACTGGAACAGCAAAACCCAGAGGACTCTGTTGCACAACTGGCAAAAAGTATCGAGGCATTACCTCCCACACAAAAGAGCGAATGCATCACAAGTCTCGTGAAAGCAGATGCTCATGGTCAAGACCCGCTTATTGAAGCCATCCTCGCATCAGGTAATCGTGAACACTTTAGTAAAGCCCTCGAGACCTGGGATAAAACTGCTGCACATGTCTCTAACCCTCGTGCATATTTCCAGCAGTGCTGTACTAATCCCCCCTCAAAACAATTGATTGAACTCGATTCAAGCCAACATGTAGATACCTTGCGATATCATCTCGAACAATACGCCAATAAAGTCAAACGCCCTGTATTTTATATTGACCATCCAGATGATCTCATCTGCTCTGCCCCATGGATTAGAAAAAATGCAGATAATACTGGTACTTTATGTAAGGGCCCCGGCGGTCCCCTGTATGAATTTTTACAGGTACACCAGCAAAATGCGCCTCTACTCATTGTCAACTATGAACGTTTTAATGCCGATGACATTGTCCGCTTTAATGGATTGCTGGATAAAGAACCTCGTGCAGATGGGACACCCTTGCCAAAAAATACTCAAATCATTGGTTTAATGAATCGAAATAAACCTGATTGTTATCAAGGCGCTGATTTTTATTCACGATTTGACTGCACGCAACTGTGCCCTTTAATGCTTGATGCCCTTAAACCTAGAAAAATAGTTGATATTGCAGCAGTAACTGCCGCTGCTAAAAGTGACAGCAGCATCATCAACCTTTATCATGCAGCTGACTGGGAAGACAGACTTTTAGGGCGTTGGGTGCTCAATGGGGACACCTTAAGCTTTGAAGAAGGCGAACTGCTCA
>RFZJ01000264.1 GCA_009920765.1 Planctomycetota bacterium
CTTGTTTGCGTCCGGAAAAACGATTGGCGCACCCTCGAGCGCAAGTATCAATCCTTCCCCTCTGATGGAAAATCCGCGCTCAATACCTCTATCGGAACCCAAGGAGGATATCTCGTTCCCACCGAGTTCACGGATAAGCTCTTGCAAACTGCGAGTGAAAAATCCGTGGTAAGGCCAAGGGCCACGCTCATCCCCATGGCTTCCCGCGCTGTTCAGGTGCCATGCCTCGATTCCACCACCGTTCCCGCTTCCAGCGATAGCGCATTCCTGGGTGGCATCGTTGCGCGCTGGACTGAAGAAAGCATTACCTTTAATGAAACCGAGCCCGTCTTTCGGCAAGTAGAACTCGTCGCCCACGAACTTTCTGGCTACAGCAGGGTAAGCAACTCCTTGTTGGAAGACAGCGCAATCGGGCTCGAGCAACTTTTGATCACCTTGTTTGGCAGGGCGATCGCCTGGCATGAAGATCATGCATTTTTGCGGGGCGATGGCGTGGGCAAGCCTCTTGGAATTCTTAATTCCAACGCTTTGATCAGCGTGGCTCGCAGTGCTGCAAGAGCCTTCGCTCTTGAAGATGCTGCAACCATGCTGGCGCGCCTCATGCCAGGCTGGGAACCTTCAAGCACGGTTTGGGCCATGCACCCTAGTGTTGCGGGCGAACTTTTCCAGATGTCAACTTCGGGAGGCAGCACCATTTATCTGGATAACGCCCGCGATAAACCCGCCATGGTGCTCTTTGGCATCCCTGTTGTCATCACTGAAAAACTGCCTGCGCTTAACACCTTGGGCGATGTTTTACTTTTGGATCTGCATCACTACCTCATCGGGGATAGGCGCGAAATAGAAATCGCCTTCTCCGAACATGTTGCGTTCACATCCAACCAAGGCGCATGGCGCTTTGTCGCCCGGGTTGATGGCCAACCCTGGTTGCGTTCCCCCATCACCCTCAACGATGGCTCTTCCACACTTTCCCCTTTTGTGGGCCTGGCTGCTGGCTAGGCATTTCATTGTGAAGGCTAAGGTTTTTAACTTTCAACCAGGCGCTTTATCAAGGAGTTTTATTTATGACTATTCTTGCTTCTGAAAACGGTTCCATCATTGGCATCATCAATCCTGCAGACCGTGTGGGCACCACCACCAACGGCACAGCCATCGATCTCGCCAAGTTTCATCAGGCAATGTTTCTCCTTTTGGTGGGCAACACCGATGCAACCGTAGATTTCAAGCTTCAGGAATCTGCATCAACCTCCTCGGGCTTTACAGACATCTCAGGAAAAGCCGTGACCACCTTCACCGCAACCGATGACAACAAGCAGGCGATCATCAACCTTGATTCTTCCGAGATGGGAAGTTCGAAGCGGTATGTGCGGGGCGTGATAACCGCAGGCAGTGGCACCGCCTGCGTGGTGGGGATGGTGGCGCTCGGGTTTTCACCACGCTTCCGCCCCGCAACCGATGATGATCTCGCAAGCGTTGCCCAAGTCGTGAGCTAAAGGATTATAAGAAGACCCATGGAACGCA
>RFZJ01000265.1 GCA_009920765.1 Planctomycetota bacterium
GCCGGTGTCGTGGCCGTGGCCGCCGGCTACAACCACATGGCGGCGCTTAAGTCAGACGGCACCGTCGTGACCTGGGGCAGCGATACGGTCTTTTCCCCCACTGGCGCGAATACCAATCTCGTGCCATACAACCTCGCAGGCGTGGTGGCAATCGCGGCCGGTTCAAACCAGACGTTCGCGGTCAAGGCGGACGGATCGGTCGTCTGGTGGGGTCAGGGAGGGTCGCAGGGCGCCTACATCGTGGGCGGTGTGCCGTATAGCACTCCGGAGGGCTGGGGTATTGCCGTCCCTGTCACCACGCCGATCGCCGGCACATCTGCCGGCTTTGCCTTCACTAGGACGTATGCAGGCCGCGAGGCGACGGTCTACCCTGCAACGATCACACCCCCCACCGAACCCGGTGATTACTCCGTCACCGTAGTGGGCACGAACTCCGCCTTCACGACGCCTAAGACCTACGCTTTCACGATCGTCAAGGCCACACCCACGATAACTGCGGTTCCATCCGTGGGTGCCATCAACTATGGACAAAACCTTACTGCTGCTACGTTAAGTGGCGGTTCGGCCAGTTTTGGTGGCAATACAATTGCCGGAACCTTTTCATTTGCCAATGGCCTTCTTGTGCCAAACGCAGGCACTGCCAACCAAGATGTTGTTTTCACCCCTACCAATGGGTCCCTGTTTAATCCTGTGGTATTTTCGATTCCATTGGTTGTTAACAAGGTTACCCCGACACTGGTGAACACCCCGGTGGCTACAACTATTACTTACGGCCAGACACTTGCATCCGCCGTGCTTGGCAGTGGGCTTGCCACTCTGCCGGGTACTTTTGCCTTCACGAATCCATCAACCTCACCGAATGCCGGCATTGCCAGCAATGATGTTATCTTTACTCCAACAGATACCACCAACTATAACACTTTCATTACGAGTATCCCGGTTTTGGTGAATAGGGCAATGCCTACGGTAATTACTAATCCGATTGCTGCGGCCATAAATTATGGGCAATCCCTTGCTTCCTCCACCCTTTCTGGCGGGGTCGCCAGTTTGCCCGGAAGTTTTTCCTTTGAGGATGCAACCATCATTCCCGATGTGGGTTCCTCATCCCAGAATGTGGTCTTTATCCCTACCGATACTGTCAACTTCAGCCCCATGGTGGTTGCTGTTTCTGTATTCGCAAGATCGTTTGCCACGGCGAACGATTCCGGAATTGCAGGTGAAGCTGGCGGTGTGGCCAATGCCGTAATGGGTTTTGATGCCATTGGTAATGTCTTTTCCAATGATCCCAACTATGCTGGAACCTCGCTTACCATCAGTGCCATCAGTAACTCCGTTGGTTCGGGAACCGTTGGAAGTGCCTTGGCGGGCGCTTACGGTTCACTCACCATTCAATCCAATGGCGATTATGTATATACCGTGGCTAACAACAACTCCACGGTGGATGCATTACAAAGAAACGATTCACTTTCCG
>RFZJ01000266.1 GCA_009920765.1 Planctomycetota bacterium
ACCGATGCAACAACCGCCGGAGAAATCCAATAGGGCTTGGCCTCTTTTTCGTGCTAGTAAAAAGTAATGCCTCTCAGGTTTCTGCGATTGAAAGGATAATTCAGTTTCCCTGCTTTATTTGCAAGTGGCGGTAAGCCGTGTAAAAATAGACCTGACCCCTTTGATTTCTTCAAGTGAAAGGGACTTATGAGATATGCTTGTCCTTGTTGCGGATTTTTGACCCTTTCGGAGTTACCACCAGGAACATTTGCGATATGCCCTATATGTTATTGGGAGGATGATAATGTGCAATTCAATGATCCGGCCTATGGTGGGGGTGCAAACGAGGAAAGCCTTCGTCAAGCCCGGGCTAACTATCGAGAATTCGGAGCTAGTTCCAGACGAGTCATTAACTTAGTTCGCCATCCCGTAGAAGTTGAAAAACCAATGAATCCTTTACCAGATTCCCAATCTGACAACCTTTGAAGCAAGAAAAGGGGTCAGGTCTCAATGGCACGAACTTAAGACGCAACCTTTTTAGCCAGCCAGGCTTTAACCAATTCAGATCTCGGCCTAGTAACCAGTGAAGTTTGGGTGGATGGTTTTGGCAATGCGGTCAAGACCATCGTGCATGGCTATGATGATGCCGGTCGGGAAACCTCATTATCGGATGGTGTAACTGGCTACAATTACCAGTATGATCTTGCAGACCGGGTCACCTACACCGATAATGCTGGCAGTGTGGACATGCCCCAGGTTCAGAAGATTTAAATAATATAAAATTCGGTGTTTACCCATGAGAATTTTCTTTATACTTATATAGTTTTACCCGTCGCTTTGGATGATTTTTTTATTTTTCGGCGGTTTCACACGGTTTGATCAAACCGCTTTGGATCGATTCCCCGTTTTTAGTGATGTCATTGATTTATCAAAAAAAGGTGAAGTCAAATGGACACCAAATACGGAGCATTGGAAAACATTAATTGGGTTCACCCCTTATAAAGGGAAAGCCATGCTCTCCCTTAATTTTGATTCTCCTGGGGATGCTGATGCTTCGGATACTGATTTGCAAGTAGAAATGTCGGCAGTTGGGGTAAATAAATATGGCAAAAAACATGACCGGAATATTATTGACTGGTATATATCTTCTAATAAACCTTTTTCCAAGTCCAGGAAAATTTGGCAGACGCTTAAAGAGTGGGGTTTAGGGATGGTGGAAATAACTGGTGATGAGGATATTATCATTACAATGACAATTTTGGAGCCGAACCTTCACCCAAAACTGCATTGCCCAAGATTTAAACTTATAGTCTATCATGATTATGCTTGGACTTCGCATGCGCGAAGAATCCAATGTACTTTTTTTGATTTTCTTTTTACTGCCCTTGCTATAGGGATCTCTATTAGGGGCCTTATAAAAACATCCCCGGCGTATTTTGCTGAGAATGATTCCGTATGATTGCCATAGATATTCTTGAACTTCTGAACGAA
>RFZJ01000267.1 GCA_009920765.1 Planctomycetota bacterium
ACTTGACCATTTCCCGTGAGAGTTCCATTTCTTAGAAAAATCCCTGAAGCTTGGCAAAGGCTACCCGTAACATTGAGAGTACCATTGGTGACATTAGCAATACCTACAAAACCATTAACATGCATCGGATCGCTGGAATCACCGGACAAAGTCAATGTACCTACACCGTTAAGGCCGAAGGAAAAACCGGAGGGAAGTATCACCCTGCTTGCAAAAGTACTTTCGTTAGTGGAGGAAGCAAGGTTTAAGGTGGTGCCATTTGAGATATTGGCTTTAAGAATATTGGCCCCGATATTGAAGGCGCCACCTGAAACGATTGTACCCGCCAAATTAACATTCGTAGCAGGGCCACCCGTGATGGTAGCTCCGGAAGTTAGCGAGGTGATACCCGCAAAGGTTATATTGCCGGTGTTAAGAAACACAGGTGCGCCAGCAAGTACCGTCGTACCATTAAAGCTTATATTGTAAGCATTGGCAGTAGTGGTAAGGCTGGATGAAATATTAGTTGGGCCACCAAAAGCAATGGTACCTGTGGTGTTAGAAAGCACCACATTGGCAGCGCTAAAATCAGAGGCAGTCACACCAGCCGAATTGGTCACGGTAACCGTTGCAGGGGCTTCCAGGGTCAGGTTCTGGGCACCATTGACACTAGCCAAGGTGATATCAGATCCAGTGCCTTGGACCTTTAAAGCAACTGCACCCGTCAGGTTGATTGCCATGTTATCAATAAGAATACTACCTGCAGTGGTGGTGATATTAGCACCTAGGTTCAAGGTACCTGCGCTTGATAAATCATCAACAGTGGTACCAGCAGTTATATCAGCGCCAGATGCGATGTTGATAACACCTGTTGCAGCAGAATCTAATTCAACTGCAGCCCCTGCGGTAATCGTAGCATCTTTTGCAACAGAAATCGCACCCATGCCAGATGCTAACAATATAATCTTAGCTCCGGTGCCTGCAGAAATGGCTTTATTGATTGAAACAGTTGAGTTGGAATTCGCATAAATACCGATTTTACCAGCAGAAGTTCCAGATGTGGTTAACGTGCTATTAGCGGTAAGGCTTTTACCACTCATCAAGGTCATATCCCCAGTACCGGTAGTGCTGATGTTGTCTGATAAGAGAACCACACCTGCAGAACTTCCGATGTAGATATCGCCACCAACACCACCACTCCCCGAATTATTATTAGTACCGGAAGTGGTAACCGCACCACTCAGGGTGATGGCACCCGAATTGGAAACAGCCGTTACAGAATCTATACCGGTAATGTTGCCAACCACATTCAGTGGGCCATCAAAGGAAGCAATATATATATCAGCAAGACTGGAAGCTGTTCCAGAAACAGTGATGGTTTCAGAAAAGACAACTGGGGCTGTACCCCCTGCAATAGCTGTAACACCATCATTACTTAAAGAACCGGATGCAGTAACAGCCTTGGCAAAGGTGATGGATGTAGCAAAATT
>RFZJ01000268.1 GCA_009920765.1 Planctomycetota bacterium
TCCATCGCAGGCGATACCAACTTCCTTAATACCGGTAGCGTCACCATTGGCCAGGTCATTGGTTCGAGTTCATTTATTGGAGGATTAGATACAACCGCTGCCAGCTCTACCAATATCGCTGGCCTTGTTGAAACAACCAACACTGCAATGGATTTGGGTTCTGCTACTTTGGCCAATAACGCAACTTTGCGCAGTGGAAGCGGGCCGATCAATGTTGCAACAATCACAGACGGTGCAAACAGCTTTGCACTAGGTCTGGGGTATGCTACTCAAACAGGCACCATCACCATTTCAGGAAACATCACCGTTGATAGCATCAATACCAATGCCGGTGCCTACAGCATTGCATTGATTGGCGCTGCGAACACGATCACAACCAACACCAACTTCCTTAACACCGGTAGCGTCACTATTGGCCAGGCTCTTGGTACGAGTTCCTTTGTCGGTGGATTGAATACAACTACCAACATTTCCACCAACATCGCTGGGGTTGTGCAATCAACCAATAGCCAAATAAACTTGGGAACTACAACTTTGCTAGCTGATGCGAGCTTGCTCAGTGGCAGCGGAGATATCTTTGCAGCCTCAATCACAGACGGAGCCAGCAGCTTTGCAATCAGCCTTGGTAATGCTAGCCAAACAGGTACCATTAATGTTACCGGAAACACCACCGTTGACACGCTCAATACCGGTGCAGGTGTCTACAGTATCGCATTGACTGGCGCTACAAACACGATCACAACCAACACCAACTTCCTCAATACGGTAAGCGTTACTCTCGGTGATGGTGGCGACACCTTCTTGTTTGACGGCGGCTTAAACTTCTCAGGCAATGCAGCTAGCAAATTGGGCGGCGCTATCAACAGTTCTGGTGATGACATCAACTTCGGAAATGGCCCTGGTGGCGTAACACTTACCGCTAATTCAACCGTGGCTACCACAAATGGTTCTGTTGGGGGTGCGAATATTATCTTCGGCTCAGGCATTACCGGGGCCTTCGACCTCGGACTTGATGCAGGAACTGGGGGCGCTATCACCGGCACATCAGTAAACATCAACAACCTGACCATTACCAATGGTACCTCTGCAGCGTTCACTGGCGCAGTAAATGTCAACGACTTGATCACCACGGCAAACCCCTATTCCATATCCATGACAGGCACTGGCAATACCTTTGCTCAGAATGTAGACTTTCTCAACACGTTGAGCGTTACCCTGGGTAACGGTGGCGACACCTTCTTGTTTGATGGTGGTTTGACCTTTGGTGGAAATGCAGCCTCCAATGTTGGTGCAACTATCAACAGTTCCGGTGATGCGATTAATTTTGGCAATAGTGGTGTGACCTTGGTTACAAACAGCTTGATAAACAGCACCATTGGGGGCGGAGGAGCAAACATCAACTTTGGCGGAACACTCAATGGACCTTTCAGTCTGGGCCTGACCGCAGGAACCGGAAACATCACTTTCAT
>RFZJ01000269.1 GCA_009920765.1 Planctomycetota bacterium
TCAAGCGATGCAGGGGGTATTTGGACTTCCCGCCCCCTTCTGATTGGGATGGCACTTTCATCAGCCAATCGAAGTGATTCAAAACTAGAAAGCAGTTTTGCTTCCAATCAAGTTTTTATGTATAACCAGTTCTTGTTCCCTATTTTCTAAAAGAGCAGTTGCACAATGGCTTTCTTTATAAAATCCAGCGATGAAGGAACTTCGATAAAGACAGTATTGATTTTTCGTATTGTAATTGCTGTTTTTATCATCGGTATAACGCTTACTTTGTTTTCCTTGTCGGTGACGCTTTGGCAGACCAAAGTGCTGATTCAAACGATGCTAAAAATAAATGCAGATAGCATCAAAGAAAAAATTGAATTTATGATGAATGGGGTTGAGGTTGATGCAATGATGTATGCAGCCTTATTCCAAAAAACATTTACCAATGATGACGAGCAAAAAAAATCCTTACTTCTTTTTGTCATGGAAAATCTCAAGTCCAACAAGGATTACGATGGTTTTGCCTACTATGATGCCAGAATGGGAACTGCATTTCGCATGGTAAAGGACAAAAACAATAATGTTAAGGTCGTGGAAGTCAAACCCAGGGAAAATGGTTTGTTTGTCGCTCGTGTTTTCGATAATTATCTTTCTATAAAGCAGACCGAAATTGATAGGGATTTAAATCAAATTGACCCGCGTACATTCTCTTTCTATTTGAAAATGAAGGAAATTAAAAAACCTTCCTGGGTTAATTCGAGGCAGGTGAAAAATATTAAATATCTTGAGAACTCAACTCCATTTTTAAGTTATGTCGTTCCATTGAACGATGATCAAGGAGGTTTCTTGGGTTTGTTGTCGGTTGATGTTGGAATAATCCAATTGGAAGAGTTGTTGGGTAAAATAACAAATCAAAAATCCAACTTCTCTGAACTTTATGAGGGTGTTCCATTTGTATTGGAAAAACACAATGATGAGGAACTTCTTGTCATAGGTTATCCCTATGAACATGACCGGGATCTATATCCTCGGTCATTAGGCGGCAGTGATTATAGTGGCCATATTTTTCTAATAGAACAACATCCAGATCTCAGAATTCAAACTTTTGCGAAAGTTTTTCAGACGCAGTTGAAAACTGGCAATGATATTTTCGAGCAGGAATTTACTTCCATCGAAACATGCCAGGATATAAATAGTGAAACCTGGGTTTATTCATGGTCAGCAATTCATCCAGGCCAAAAACCCGATTGGATTGTTGGTGTATGTGTTAATCGAAAAGCGGTGAGTGCTGATGCAGTTTTCACGGGTCGAATGGTGTTTCTAAGCTTGATTTTGATGATTATCATAGTGATTCCCTTTGGTATTAGAAATGGCAAAACGATTGGTGAACCTCTTGAAAAAATGGCAGCGGATGTTGTTAAAATAGGTGCCGGCGATATCTCTTTTTCTGTTAATCCCAAATCAATCTACTCAGAGATTA
>RFZJ01000270.1 GCA_009920765.1 Planctomycetota bacterium
AATTGGCCTCGGTTCAAACCAATGTCTTTTTAGAATTAACAACGAGTTAATTCGTATGACCACCGCTAGTCCTCATCATCACTCAGATGTATCTCCGCATCTGAATGAGATTCGGGTTCAACCCTGAGATTATTCCTTTTGTCTTTGGGTACAATCGGAATGCTATTATCGCCAGGGTGGTATAACTCAATCCCATAGGCCAATCTGGCTTGAAGGATTATTATTTTTTCTGTGCTTCCAGGTGGGTGAGGACAAAAGCTCGCAGCTTCGTCATAACTCGGCAGATTTGGTTTTTTCTTAGGCATCGTGCCAACTCCAACCAACTCCAAACTCAGATCCACTCCCACCACACAGGCTATCCTACGATGTGACAAATTAAGTGTCAACTGCAAATGCGAAAAAAAAAGAAAAAAAAGGAAAATAAAAGAAAATAAAAGATTCTATGGTAATTAAAAAACCTTATGGTATATTTATTATGTTGTTTGTTTTTCTCTTTAGAAAGGGGCGATTTATGTGGTACGCAGTACACGATAACCTTTGTGCTTTAGCTCGGTGGCTAAAGGATGAAGGTCAATGGGGTGGTGATGGTGGCGTTGGAAATTTAATTTATTTTTTTGAGAAGCCTTGGAAGTATGATGACGAGTGGAGGGCTTATCAGGCATCATTAGAAAAGGAGAAAGAAAATGCCGAAACGACACGGTTCAAAAAAAGATCGGGATAAATTGACCGTAGTTTTTCGCCCAAATTCCGATTTAAAAGAGCGACTGAATATGTTGGCACTTAGCCAAAATAGAACGATGAATGGTCAGGTTTTAGAAATTTTAGAAAAGTATTTTAAAGAAAGGATTAGCCATGATTCCGATTGAGTACATATCACACAGCAGGCTTGAAATGTTTAGGAAAAATCCAGCGTTGTATCGAAAAACTTACATAGACAAGGTTGTTGTTCGTGAGTCTTCACCAGCGATGATTCTAGGATCTCTGGTTCACTGTATGCTGCTCGAACCTGAGAAGGTTGAGCAACGGTTTTCCGTTGCCCCAGTGTGTGATAAGAGAACTAAAGCTGGAAAAGAAACCTGGGATGAATTTAAAAGCGGTCTAGCTGATGGTGTTGAGATCATTACCCATGATGATGTGGATCAAGCAAACAGAATGATTGCTGCGATCCATGAAAATTCATCGTCAGGGTATTTTCAGTCATCATCGGTGGTAAAGGAAAAAGACATTCTTACTACCATCGATTTTGATGGTGGATCTCAGGTTCAGATTAAATTTGTGCCTGATATGTACTGCCCGGAAAAAGGATTTCTGGTCGATCTTAAGACGGTTAGTTCGTATGACCCATTCGATTGGGCAAAAGATTGTGTATTTAATGGGTATCTTCGCCAGATGGCCTTGTATCGATTTTGTTTGAGATCGATGCAGATTCCAATCAATGAT
>RFZJ01000028.1 GCA_009920765.1 Planctomycetota bacterium
ATGGTGGCGATGGTGGCGATGGTGGCGATGTCATTATTCGCGCTGTTGAGGGCACTGACAGCCTTGCTAATATTGTAAACCGCAAGCATTGGCGTGCGGATAATGGCGGCCCTGGAATGGGCGATAATTGTCATGGGAAAAAAGCACATGATCTTATTATTGCTGTCCCTCCTGGTACTCTTATTCTTGACCGCGATCGAGGCAATATCCTTAAGGATTTGACCCTTCCAAATGATCAAGTCGTAGTTGCCTATGGAGGCAAGGGAGGAAAAGGCAATCGCTTCTTCACCACTTCTGTTAACAGGGCTCCCAGAGAGTTTCAACCCGGGACGCCCGGCGAGGAAAAGCATATCTCTCTTGAGCTTAAAGTTATCGCTGATGTCGGTTTGGTTGGTAAACCTAATGCAGGTAAATCGACTCTTCTTAGTCGTCTTTCCAGGGCGCATCCCGAAATTGCATCTTATCCCTTTACCACAAAGCATCCCAATCTGGGGCAGGTAATGATTGGTGGGGAGCGGGCCTTTATTCTTGCTGATCTACCAGGCCTTATTGAAGGTGCACATCAAGGTGTGGGTTTGGGCCATGAATTCCTTCGCCATGTTGAACGTACTCTTGTCATCATTCATGTGCTTGAGCCTTTTCCCATGGATCAAACCACGCCTCTTGCCAATTATCATTCCATTCGAAATGAATTGGATTTGCATGGCAAAGATACCATTCTTAAGCCGGAGATCATTGTTTTGAGCAAATCTGAATTAACTGACAGTGATCTTGTTCGTAAAGAACTGGAAAAGGAATTAGGAAAAGAAATTATTGCAATTTCTGCGGTTACCGGGCAGGGGTTGGCTGCCATGATTCAATCTGTAACCCGTGAGCTTAAAAAAATCAAGAACCCTGATGAAGAATGAGACCATCCTTCCTTGCTATCGATGTGGGTAATAGTTCCATTAAATGGGGATTATTTGATCAAGGCACACTTGTTTTGCATAAAAGGCTTGATCCTAAAGATTTTTCTTCTTGGGAAAGCAATTGGAACCAATGGTGCAAAGACTCAGTCAAATCTATCTTGATTTGTGGTGTCGTTCCAGAGGTTCTTAAAAATCACTTTGTATGGATTAAGGGCCTTTGTAATAACGTAAAGGTTGTTACTTATGTTGATCTCCCTATGCAAATTAAAGTTGATAATCCTTCTGCAACTGGAATCGATCGGCTTGTGGCTTCTTTTGCGGCATTAAGACTTGCAGTGAAAACCGAGGCTGTGATAGTGGTTGATGCGGGCAGCGCTGTTACCGTTGATTTGGCGAGTAAAAATGAGGGCTTTTTAGGTGGAGCAATTATGCCCGGCCTTAAATTAATGGCTCGATCTTTGCATCTATACACTGCCCAACTGCCTGAAATATCTTTTACGAATCAAATCCGTCCAAACGCTGGTGTAAATACCGTTGATGCTATTTCTTTTGGAGTAGGCAATGCTTTTTTAGGAGGCGTGGCAATGCTTATCCAAAAATTAGAAACCCAAATTCGAGCAAAGCCCACAATCTTTTTTACAGGAGGTGATGGGGAGCTTCTTGCCAGCCATCTAAATGAAGGAAAAGGATATTTCCCGAATCTGGTTCTCAATGGACTTTCCTTCCTATCCGAGGAATTGGTAGATGGATGATCCCCGAGGTGAAACTTATCTAGCTCGTTTGACTCCGCCTGGTAAAAGTGCAATTGCAACTCTTTCTCTGTTTGGGCCTCGAGCATGGGAAATTATGCTAAAGCTTTTTAAGCCCAGAAACAAGAAACCTCTACCCGTTCTTCCAGCTCCAGGTTCTGTTTTTCTAGGGAGATTGGGGCTGGGGCATGGCGATGAAGTTGTTGTGGGTTGCAAAACAATCAATCCAATTCATTTGGAAATACACCCCCATGGTGGAACTCAGGTCGTTTCGATGCTTCTTGAATTTTTGCAGGCTGAGGGGGCAACTCTTTGTAATTGGCAGGATTTTATCACTTACATTACGAAAGATCCCTTGCAATCCATGGCCCTGATTTTGCTAAATCAGGCAACCACCAGTGAGCCCTCTAAAGTATTATTAGATCAGTTCAATGGCGCTTTCAGGCTTTGGCTTGATTCTTTCCTGCTTTATATAGATCAAGGGGATATCAAAAATGCCAGGTCTTTGCTTTCTGATATCTCAAGGTATTCTCATTTGTCTGCCAAATTGATTGATCCTTGGAGAGTTGTTTTGGCTGGGCCCACCAACGC
This sequence comes from Planctomycetota bacterium, assembly GCA_009920765.1. Lineage (GTDB taxonomy): Bacteria > Planctomycetota > Planctomycetia > Gemmatales > Gemmataceae > UBA969. The sequence goes on from RFZJ01000028.1 coordinate 2,249, forward strand.
AGGAAAAAGCAGCCTGATGAATATTCTTGCAGGGTATCAGCGAAGCATTGTTTCCGAAGTTCCGGGCACCACCAGGGATGTACTTTGGCTTGAAACAGCAATTGAAGGCTGGCCTGTTTCTTTTGCAGATACTGCTGGTTTACGCATAAGTTCCGATCCATTGGAAAATGCAGGAATGCTCATGGGTGCTAATGCAACGGAACAGGCCGACTTGATTCTTTGGATTCAAGATTGTTCTGTTGTTGAAATTCCCGTACCGGTTCTTTTTCATAATAAAAAAATCATTGAGGTTTCCAATAAAATTGATTTAGATGGCTCTTATGCTTCGTCTCGTCAAAAAGGTGAAATTCGAATCTCAGCTTTGTCTGGTCTTGGAGTCGATGAATTGCTATCCAAAATAATATTTGAACTTGTATCACCCATACCCAAGCCTTGTCAGGCGGTTGCTTTTCATCCTTTATTAAAATCGGCACTGGAAAAATCAGTGGAATTCGTGGATAAAGGACAATTGTTGGAGGTTTCAAGACTTTGGGCGTCTTTTTTGAAAAATCAGAATTAAAGGGGAATCACTGTGAGATTAGGCAAATTTAAAAGTAATGATGGATTGTTGTTTGTTGGTATGGTTAAAGAGCATGAGGTTGTTGTATTGGGTGACTTGGCCAAGGAATCAGGCCTTTTGTCAAAAATTCTTCATGCAGCCAACCCTGAACATGAAGTTGAAATTCGTGCCACAGCCACTGCAAAAAAAATCCCGCTTGCTTCTACAAGTTTTTTAGTGCCTATTGATCAGCAAGAGGTTTGGGCCGCAGGAGTTACTTATTTACGCAGTAGGGAAGCTCGTGAGCGTGAATCGGAGGGGGCTGCCAAATTTTATGACCTTGTTTATAAAGCCCAAAGACCTGAGCTCTTTTTTAAATCTCCGCCTGCCAAGGTTGCCAGTTTCGGTCAAAAAGTCCGTATCCGAAAAGATAGCAAGTGGAGCGTCCCCGAGCCTGAACTTACCTTGGTTGTTTCTCCGGTGGGAAAAATTGTCGGGTTTACTATCGGCAATGATATGAGTGCCAGGGATATAGAAGGCGAAAACCCGCTTTATCTTCCTCAAGCCAAGATGTATTCTGGCGCTTGTGCGATTGGGCCTGTCGTAACCCTCGCCAAGTTTCTTCCCCAAGGAGAAGCCTGTTCCATTCATCTTCAAATTCACCGGGCTGGGGCTCAGGTTTTCGAAGGAAAAACATCACTCGCATCCATGGCCAGAAAGCTTGAAGATCTGGTCTCATGGCTTTTTAAAGAAAATGATTTCCCGGATGGAGCCTTTCTTCTGACGGGCACGGGGGTTGTTCCTCCTGACCAATTCACGCTGCAGTCTGGTGACGTCATCAGGATCGAAATTGCAGGGATAGGCGTGCTCGAAAATACCGTCGAATAAGTTTTGCAAATTTATTCTTTTGCTCTTGGTCATTCTTCATGATGGAATAAATCTTCAGGGTTTATTTCATCATGAAGTGGGGGGTGCTAATGCAGTTTATTTACTTTACCAAGACACTCAAGGAATTGACTACATCCGCATTGGTTGAATTTTGCAAAGAAACAGGCGTAGATGGGTTAGATCTTGCTGTTCGTCCTGGGTATCCTATAGAACCCAATAATGTTCTTTTGGAATTACCCAAATTTGCTGCAACTATGAAGCAAAACAAATTGGATATTTCGTTGGTTAGTGCACCCACCTCATTGATTGATGCTGAAAGTAAGGATGCAAAGAATCTTTTTGAAGCTTGTGCACTTGCAGGTGTTCCCATGATTAAAATCGGGTACTTTCCTTATAAAGGAAATTTTAGCGATGACCTTAAGTCCGCCCGGAAAAAACTTGAGGGGTTCTCTAAACTTGCGCAGGCAACAAAGGTAAAGGCTGTTTACCATACGCATTCCGGCGCAAATATTGGAAATAATGCGGTTTCGCTTAAAGAATTGTTGACCGATTTTGATCCGCATCATGTTGGCGCCTTTGTTGATACCGGGCATTTGGCTGTTAATGGTGGCCCAATAAAAATGGAGCTTGAAATTTTGCGGCCATGGCTATCCATCATAGCAATCAAGGATATTTTGTGGGAAAAATCCAACGCAGACTGGGCTTTCAAGGTTGTTCCTGCAGGTTCAGGAATTGTGCGCTGGAATGATGCTTCAAAGGGTGTCAAAGATGCTAAATTCCAGGGAACCATTGTATTGCATGGTGAATATGAAGCTTCCAGCATTCCCAATCGGAAGGAACTTGCAAAGAAGGAACTGGTTTTTCTTAAGAAGCAATTTGCATAACTTATTTGAGAATCAAATCGCTTGAGAAAACTTGCGTTTTAAAATGAGCTGTTTCAATTGCTAAATAATGGTCCCATCTGGAATGATACTACCTCTAGGGACGCAAATAATTCCATCCCGGATGACAAAGTTGTTTCCCTCATCGTGCTGGATTTTTCTTGCGTTAATTAGTTTGACATTTCGTCCTACCCTGCAGTCTTTGTCTAATATCGCACAGTGAATAACAGAGTTGTCGCCAACATTTAAGTTAGGTATTCCCTTGGCAAGATTATCCGATCTTTCTTTGTCAGATTCAAAACGATCCGCTCCAATGATGACGGATTCCTTTAGTGTGACATTTTTTCCTATTCTGCTGCGCACCCCGATTACACAGTTATTGAGGTTAGATCCTTCTTCGATTACGCAACCATCGCTGACAAGAGTGTTGGACAGGGTGGCTCCATGAAATCTGGATGCGGGGAGGAATCTCATTCGGGTGTAGATAACGCCATTTGGGCTGTGAAAATCGAAGGGTGGAGTCTGGGTTGCAAGGGCGAGATTTGCTTCGTGATAAGCCTTGATGGTTCCTAGATCTTCCCAGTAGCCATCAAAAAGGAAAGCTTTCACATTGTAGTTTTTGATACTTCGAGGAAAGATTTCTTTCCCGAAATCAGTTGCAAGTGGACGTGAATTAAGTAGGTCGAGCAGGGCTTTACGATTGAATAAATAGATGCCCATGCTGGCAAGGTAAGGGCGATTTTTTGCATGTATTCCGCTTCTGGCAAGCCAATCAGAAGATACTGCGTAGGGTTCTATTTCCTCGATTGTTTTTGGTTTTTCAGTAAAAGCGTGTACTTTGGATGTTTCATCAACCTGTACAACTCCAAAACCTGAAACCTGTTCTTGCGATACGGGAAGCACTGCAATTGTGACATCAGCTTTTGTTTCCTGATGAAATTTGTGCAGTTCACGAAAATCCATCCGGTAAAGTTGATCCCCGGAAAGTATCATTACTTCTTTTGCCTGATCTTCAACAACGTATCGGATTTGTTGCCTGACTGCATCTGCAGTGCCTTGATACCAATTTTGCCCCTCATTGGTTTGTTGGGCTGCCAAAACTTCTACGAATCCTTGCCCAAACGGGTCGAACTTGTAACTGTTTGCAATATGCCTGTGAAGACTCACGCTGAGAAATTGAGTCAAGACGTAAATACGATTGAAACCACTGTTGATGCAATTGCTGATGGGAATATCAATTAATCGATATTTTCCGCCTATTGGGACTGCTGGTTTGCTACGTAACTGGGTAAGGGGGTATAAGCGAGTTCCACGACCACCACCTAAAATCAAACTAATAACGTCTTTCATAATCGCTTTCCCGCGAAACAAATGTTTTATCTAAATAATAGAACGCATTTTAAAACAATCGTACCCTTAGTGAAACAAATAAACTCGCTAGCTTTTTGTTTCTTTGGCTCTACTCCACCACCTAGATATCTGAACTGCAAGATTTTCAGCGTTTTCAACACAGTCGTTTATTGAAATGCCTTTGTAGGCGTTTCCTGTCAAATACAACCCAGGATGATTTGCGAGAGATGCCTCGATTTCCTTCACTTTTTCTAAATGATTGACCATATATTGAGGAATGGCGTTTTTCCAACGAACCACCTTTAAAAAACAGGGGGGGGCTTGGATTTCCATTGATGCTTGTAATTCGCGATAGACGATTTTTGCAATTGAATCATCGTCGAGATCCACCATTTCGGGTCTGGATGCTCCGCCACACATTGCCCTTAGTAGTACGGTTCCAGCGGGCGCGCGCCCGCGGTAGATCGATGAACACCATTGAACGCCTAGAATGGCTCGATTTTCAGAACTTGGAGTTAGGTACCCAAATCCTTCAAGGGGTATTGGAACATCGCCACTGCGGAAACCCATCACCACCACAGCAAGGCTGTTGTAGGGTATGGAGGCTATTTTATCCGCAAGTATTTCGTCCAGATTTTTAAGGATTGCTGCTTGCGAGAAAGCTGGGCAGGCAAGGATGGCGATATCAAACGATTCCGATTCCCCATTGCTGCCTTCAATAATCCACTTGTTTTCCGCGTTATTTTGAATCAAATTAATGACTCTAAATTGCTTGATATTTGATTTGCCGCATTTCTCTGCAAGGGCATCTGTAAGGGTTCCCAAGCCTTGATTGAAAGACCAGAGTTGACCGGAAGATCGGCCTCCCTCAGGATTAGTGTTAAGTCTGGCTTTACGGGCGGCTTTAAGCCCTTTGCTAATGCTTCCATAGTTCTTTTCCATTGCTGCCAGTCTGGGGAATCCAGCTTGGTAGCTAACGAACCTTGCGTCACCTGCGAAAATTCCTGTTACAAAAGGATCAACGAGTTTGTCTGCGATTTCGGTGCCAACTCTTCTTTGGGCGAAGGCATAAATGGATTCATCAGAAAGGTTGGATTTTTTGCCTTTGAACCGCTCAAAAGCAAGAGATAACTTGGCGCGCCAAGAAAGAATATCGGTTGTTAGAAGCCCCAGAAGAGAAGAAGGAAGTAATCGCAGTTTTCCTCCCATGAGGAGAAATCGGTTTTTAGCTGCCGCATCGTTTGCAGGTGTTAGTTGCCCTGATAGCCCGAGTTCTTTGCTGAGATTATATGTGGAAGGGTTGCTGTCGAGAAAACCATTAGGTCCGGATTCGTATAGAAATCCTTGGTCCTTGAACGAGGCTATTTTTCCGCCGACGCTATTTTCGCTTTCCAAAATTTGAACATCTGCATCAGCTAGGTACTGCCTTAACCTGTAGGCTAAAGTTAGTCCTGAGATCCCACCACCTATGATTGCTACTCTTGGCATAAATTAAGTTTAATATACTTTCAATGATTGCTGGAACAAATTTTGTTATCGCCTGGTGAAAAGAATATCATCTTCCCCTTGATTGAATATTTCAGGGGCAACGGGTTCGCCAAGTGGTTCGGTTGGTGCATCTCTGCCTTCCTCAATCGGCCCCAAATTTGCAGGATTTGTTTCACTTTTTGTTATGTTGACTGATTCTTGCTCCGTTGGGTGTATTAATCCCGAATGTGGTGTTTGTGTAGCTCGGATTTTTATGGGCGCTGGTTTTCGAGGCGGATATGGTTTTCGGGTTTTCATTTCTGCGCCAAATCGTGTCACAATATAGCTTCGACCCCGACTATCCATTTCAAGTTCCAGTAAACCATTTCTTGCCGCATCTTCCAATAACTCACTGAATGTTCGGTAGCCATGGTATGTTTCATTGAATGATGGCTTTTTACGCTTCATCGTATCCTTGACCATTGATGACCAGATCACTTCTTTGTTTTCCCTTCGAAGAGCAAGCAAGGAATCTAAAAGCAGCTTGAATGCTTTTCGCTTGCTGTCAGGGACAGAGGAATCGAATTCCGGTAAAGCCCCATGCTTGTGCTCGAGATCCTCGTAATAAATGAATTCATCACAATTGTCTCTTAAGAGCTCGGATGTTGATTCTTGCATGCCAAGGCCGATGACATGTTTGCCTAGTTCTTTCAGTTTGGATACAAGAGGTGAAAAATCACTATCCCCGGAAATAACTACAAAGGTGTCGATGTGCTCTTTGGAATACGCCATATCCATGGCATCAACACAAAGCCGAATGTCCGCAGAATTTTTTCCGGTCTGATTTCTTCGGGGAATTTCAGTAAGTTCGATGGCAGCTTCGTGGAGCATTGCGGTGTAGGCACTGAATCTGTTCCAATCAGCATAAGCCTTTTTGAAAACAATCTTTCCTTTTTCAACCAGGCGTTCAAAAACTCTGGTGATGTCAAACTTTTCGCGTCGGTTTTGGAACCCTAAAGCCAAGTTTTCAAAATCGACAAAAACTGCAAGAGATCTCTCTCCATCTTGAGCCACGGATGATCTCCTCTAAAAATAAAACAAAGACAACTTTCATAAACATGCCAATATAATTTTAGCCAGTGATGACGCCGTAATAAAGGGATTATCCAAGAAAGAATGGTGTAGGAGGGCGAAACCTCAGAGTGTAAAACGAAATAGTAAGAAAGGTTTAGGGCTTTGGACGAACCACTCGCGGTTGCCCTTGTTGAGCAATTGGCTCTTGGACTAATTTCCAGCCTTGGGGTGCCCGGGGAGGATCAAATTCGCTTCTTTCAAGTTTGATATTTGTTTCCATTTTTGGAATGTCCCAGGTAACTTCGCTACCATTTGGTTGCTCAAACCATAATTGTCTAGGCATGAAGTTAGCCCGATTAAAAACAACCCTTGCCCGCTGAAAATCTGCTTTGTCTGCTGGAAAGCGTGGAATGATATCCATGTAGATATACCATTGGTCTTCCTTGCTAAGCCTTATGTCATATCTGCGCAGGGCTTCTTCAGCCTTCATGCCAAATAATAGGGACATGAAACTGTCTTCAGCAACCTGGCCTTGCTTGGGCTTGGGCATTTCAAAGGCCCTTATTTCCTTGGCTTCAAACAAAACCTGATAAAGATAATTGCCTGTGCAAAGAAACTTTTTATCTAAATCAGCTTTGCCCTCCCTGCGTAATTCTAAACTGGCAAGGTTTACCGTGCTTGGACCTGTGCCAAGTTTCATGTATTTTGCAACACCAATCGAAGCGGATGTTGTTTCAAAAGTTTTATCTTTTTCAATTAGTTTGATGGTTGCTGCTAGAGTTTGAACCTTGAGCATTTCTTGTTCCCAGCGATTGAGGTATTGCTGGAGTTGTGCGGCAGTAGGAATCTGATTGGGAACTGAAGGCACATTGGTTTGGGCGAATGATTTGCCCGAGAAAATACACAAAGCAATCAAAGAAAAAATCAACCTTACCATTGCGGTTCTCCTAATCAAGCAGCATAAAAGTAAAGCCAGTCGGCTGCTTAGTAAAAGGATTTATAGCATGGTTCAAAGAGGGAATAAAAGGCCAGTACGTAATACCGGTGTGCATTTAGGCATCAGGGGCTATTTAGCCTAGATTTACATAGACAGTTTTCACTTCGGTATAAAGGCTTAAAGCATATTCTCCAAGTTCCCTACCTATGCCAGACATTTTAAACCCGCCAAATGGGGCTGCAGCATCGAATACGTCGTAGCAATTTACCCAAACCGTACCTGCTCTTAAGCTATTAGCAAGACGATGGGCCTTGGTTATGTCTTTGGTCCAAATAGCCGCTGCAAGGCCGTAGAAGGTTTTATTACCCCGCTCAACCACTTCATCGACATTTTTAAACTTGAGAATGTTCATCACTGGGCCAAAAATTTCTTCCTTTGCGATTCGCATGTTATCCTTGACCCCATCGAAAATGGTTGGCTGGATAAAATACCCTTTGTTTCCAACTCTTTTGCCACCACTTAACAAATTTGCACCTTCTGAAACCCCAATATCGATGTATCCCATAATGCGATCGCATTGTTCTTGGGAGATTTGGGGGCCTTGGGTGGTAGACATGTCAAAAGGATCACCAACACGTTGTTTTTTTGCCCTAGCAACTAATTTTTCAACAAAGGCATCGTGTATTGTTTCTTCGACGAAAAGCCTGCTACCCGCACAGCAGCATTGCCCCTGATTGAAAAACAAACCAAAATAGGCACCTTCTACAGCGGCATCCAAATCAGCATCTGCAAAAACTACATTCGGGCTTTTACCCCCTAATTCAAGGCTGACCCGTTTTAAATTGCTCTTTGCAGCAGCTTGCATGACTAGTTGGCCCGTGCTTCCTTCGCCAGTGAACGCTACTTTATCAACGTCCATATGAGATGATATTGCTGCACCTGCTGTGGGGCCAAATCCGGGCACAACATTAATGACACCGTCTGGAATATCTGCTTCCTGAGCAAGTTCTGCCATGCGTAAAGCCGTAAGAGGGGTTTGTTCTGCAGGTTTTAAAACAATCGTGCAACCTGTTGCCAGAGCAGGGGCCCATTTCCATGCCACCATGAGCAGTGGAAAATTCCAAGGAATAATCTGCCCAACAACACCCACAGGTTCGTGTTTTGTGTAGCAGAAAAAATCGCCCTCCACCGGGATCGTTTTGCCATGCGTTTTATCGCACCAACCAGCGTAATATCGGTAAGCCTTGATGCTAAGAGGAAGGTCGGCATTGAGTGAGTCACGCAGCGGTTTGCCGTTGTCGAGGGATTCTAGTGCAGCCAACTCCGTTAGATTTTTTTCCATGAGATCTGCGAGCCTATTGATTCTACGGCCTCGCTCTGCAGCACTCATTTTTTTCCAAGGGCCAGATTCGAAAGCTTTTCGTGCTGCTTTTACTGCAAGATCAATATCTGCAGAGTCCGCTTCCGCCACTTGGCAGATTTCCTGCCCTGTTGATGGGTTTAAGGTTGCAAATGTCTTTCCTGAAATACTGTTGAGCCATTTCCCATTGATGAATAATTTTTGATTTGAAACCTTGGGGGCTTTGATGGATTTTGGCTTTGAAGCGGATGACATTTTTTGGTTCTCCGTTAGTGATATTTGAAGATCGTACTTATTTGCCTTCCAGGCCGGTCTTTAGAAAATTTACAAATGCGGATACATCGTTAATTTTTCCCTCTTCATACCTTGCAATTTCGATGAACCCATTCGAGTCGGGTTTGACCACAACATAAAGGGGGAGTTGCTCGGTATTGAATTTCAACTTTTGGAATTCGAGGTTTTTATTTGCGTCGGCACGTTGTTTTGTGGCGCTTCCCTGAAAAGACGATCTTTCATCTGCCGAGTAAAGTTTGTCGGGCACACGATCAGTGTAAAGTTGCACCAACACAAACTTCTTAAGAAGCTCCCGGACGTCTTTCATGGGAAAAACGGTGGCCTCATTGATCTTACAGTTGGTGCAGGTCACGCCAGTGAAATCGATGAAAACCATTTTGTTTTGTTTCTTAGCTTCTTCAAGGCCGCGGTTTAAATCCCCTATGAAAGGTAAATCTTCACTTTCCTCGGGCAAGAGGAACGAATCAACCCACGCAAAAACCATTCCTGATGGCCGTAAGCGCGATCCATCTTCCTTTAACTTTAAAAGTGCAGGGGTCAAATACAATCCGAATGCCAGAAATAGACTGCCGACTACAACACCGGGAACACTTGTGTGCTCGGAGGGCATATCGTGAGGCAGTTGCAAAAATCCGAGGAGGTAAAACCCGCAGCAAATGGCGATTACAACAGTTATTGCCATCGAGAAATCGTAAGTAAAAACAAGCGGTTCTGGAAATAAAACAAGCTCACCTGCCCTGAAAAATTTAATTGCTGCGGCTAATTCCAGAAAGCCCATCACGACCTTGACACTATTAAGCCAGTTGCCACTTTTGGGAAGTTTCTTCAGCATTCCAGGAAACAAGGCAAGTAAGAAAAAAGGCGATGCAAAAGTGATTGAGAAAGCGAAGCCACCAAGCAGGCGGTGTAGGAATGTGAGGTTTGATCCAGAGGCTGTGCCACCAAACCCGCCCAGGAATGGGGCAACGCAGGCAAAACTGACGATAGTGAAGGTTAGCGCCATGAAGATGGTTCCAACCACTCCGCCTTGCCCTTGTTTGGAGCTGGTGAAGTGTGCCAGTCCACTGGGGAGTTCGATCTCGTACATGCCCAGCAAGCTTAAAGAAAAGAAAATAAAAAGGCAGCCCAAGCCAAAGTTCATTGCGGGGTGAACGCTTAATAATCGAAAGAAAGATAGAAGTGCGACCGCAGCTATGGTTAGAACAGTAACAATAGTGAGACTGTAAATCACAGCCATTGCGACCGGCCTATGATTGGTTTTTTCTGATTGTTTGAGAAAATAACTTACGGTGATGGGGATCATCGGGAATACGCAAGGGGTTACCAAGGATATAGCGCCCCAGAACATTCCCTGAAGCGCAAACGCCCAAAGCCCCTCTGTTCCTGCTGCAGTATTTTCCGCCTTTAACTGCTGTTTGTTTGTGCTGGGTTTGCTGCTATTTGGATTGGAAATAACTTTAGGGGATTCCTCTTTGATTGTCAGTTTTTGTTTAAGTTCTTGGGAAGCTTCGAGCGGGTCGGCTTTTGATACAGATAACGGTATGGTAAAAAAATGCTCTCCCCAAATACACTTGGAATCGCAAACTTGTAACTTGATTGAAAAGTTGAGCTCGTGTTTACCAATCCTTGCATCGGGCTGAATGTAGATTTCTTGAGTCCAGGAAAATGGCTTTTCAAATTCAAGGAAGTATCCGAGTACTCCTTCTTCTTTCCATTCAGGTTCTGATTCTTTTAGAGGATGGATCGGTGTAAAGACTGGGTTGTTTATGAAGTTGATTTTAGAAAGACCGTTTTCATCCTGACTTTCGGTTCTTTGGGTAATAGGGTATGTGTGAAATCCAGGTTTTGGATTTCCCTGAATACGCAGAAGAAGAACTTCACCTCTGCGAACTGAAAGCTCCTTAGGTGCTTCAAAATTGGAATCCGAAAAAGGATCAACTGCACCAAGAGTCACTGTGAAATCTATTCGTGCTGCTGTGGCAGGGGCCCCGGTTTTCTCAGGACTTTGGCCCACTACATAAATAGTCGAACTTAAAAAAAGGGCTGCAATTACCAAGAAAGATCTCAATTGCATCATGGATAATCGTTTTGATTGGGATTATGGGTGTAAAATTTTATGGAATGCCAGTTGTTTTAAAATTACCTAGGGACAATATCGACTCCGGTAATTTTGAGGGTGCTGACACTTTTTGTTTTAATATCCACCACCTGAATGCGGTGTGCGTTGGTATCCGCAATATAGATCATCCCACCTGAAATACTTATGCCAGCTGGTTCATTAAACATGGGCCCCCCCATCCAGCCATCCTTGGTGCTTGACAGGTAAGTTTTGCATTCTCGGGTTTTTGGATCAAGAGTTTTGAGTTTGCTGTTGTAGGTGTCAGCAATGTAGAGAAGGCCTTCATGCCATGCTACGCCCAAGGCATGTTGAATTCGTACCTCATCACCAGTTCCATCGATATCCCCAAAATCAAACAGACCAAGGCCTACAACGGTTTTTACATTGCCTTTACCATCCATAGGGAGAGAACGGACCGCACTGATTTCGCTGTCTGCAACATAGAGGTTTGTGCCATCGGTGGTGAGGCCGCTGGGTTGGGCAAAGCTGGAGGAAGCAAGAGGTCCATCTTTTAAGGTTTCTCTACCGTTGCCTGCATAAGGCAGAAGCTTCTTGAATTTAATATCGAGGGTCCAGATTTGATGGTGTCCTGCCAGGGCGATGAAAAGAGTATCACCCTTAAGAAGTAAATCCCATGGACTGTTAAGGCCAACTAAAGTAGCGATACCACCAGTATCACGGTCATGGCCTTGTTTGCCTGTTCCTGCAGCAGTGGACACGGTTTGCTTTTTTAGATCTATTTTTCTGATGAGGTGATTCTTTCTGTCTGCTAGGTAAAGATCATCACCGACAAGTGCCATTCCTTGAGGGTCATCAAACATGGCCTCTGAATAGGATCCATTTTTAAACCCAGGTTTCCCACCTTGGCCAATTGTTGCAAGGGCCTTGCCAGCAAGGTCGGTGATAATGACCCTGTGATTAGTGCTGTCAGAAATAAAAATGCGATTTGATTTAGCCTCTGCAAGGACTTTTCCGGGGAAGTAAAGGGGAGAAGTGGCTTTTTCTACAGATTGACCAAAGTCGATTGGTTTTTCGTTAAGGGTTTTATTTTCCCTGCCTGACTTAACAAGTTTTGCAATTGCCAAGTCTACTGCATCGTGCAAGCCTTCGCCTGAACCTTTTGCAACAAAGTTGCCTTCGGAATCTAATAAAACCAGAGTTGGCCAAGAGTTGACACCATAAGTCCGCCAGATTTTCATGTTGGCATCATTGACTACCGGGTGTTTGATTTCATAGCGGGATATCGCTTTGCGGATGCTTTCTGTTTCCTTCTCATTTTCAAACTTTGCAGAGTGAACGCCGATTACCACAAGTTCGTTTGCGTATTTCTTTTCAAGCTTTGCAAGGTCGGGCAGGGTGTGAATGCAGTTGATGCAGCAAAGGGTCCAAAAATCCAAAAGGACAATCTTCCCTTTTAAATCCTTAATACTGATTGGTTTTGCAGTGTTTAGCCAGGCAACCCCACCTTCAAAATCAGGGGCCGCAATTTTTTCAGTTTTAACTTTTTCCTTGTCTTGCGCAACTGCTTTTTCAGCAGGTGCCTGAGCCAATACTTGAGTATTTCCAGGAATGTAAAAATATCTTCCAAGCAGTGCCAATCCCACCAGGGTTGCGATTGGCAGCAAATAGGTAAACCATTTGCGAGATGATTTTTTTGGGGTTAAATCTTGGCTTGTGTTTTCAGCTGGATTAAGTTCAGAATTCATGGTCATCCTTCATACTTCAAAAAACAGGAATATTATTAAACAGGTTTTAACAATCGGTCTTGCTTTCTAACTCTATTTTTAACAGGCGGGTGCCTATACTGGAACTCTATTTTTAGATTTCTTTTGCCATCATGCACTCAAAAATTGTTTTTGCCAAGAGATTATTTTCAACATTTTGAATTCTGTAAATAAATATTCGGGCTGAAAGATAAGTGCTTCAAACGCATCCTCGTAAATTCCAAGAATTCTTTGTTGATTTCTACATCGGAAAGGATAAACATCTTAAATCAATGATGCGTATGTATGTGGCTTACAACTGCATTTCATTCCTGTTGAGATTTTGTGGTTTAATTTCGGTTTATTTGGAGCGAGGAAAAAAACATGGCTGTTTTACCCGATTGGATGATCAAGGAAAATATTAAGATCGAGCCTTTTGAAGAATGTTCAGGTCGCAAAGGTTTGATTTCTTATGGAGTTACCAGTTATGGTTACGATGTTCGAGTAGACAGGCATTTTAAGGTTTTTACCAATGCCCGTTGCACTGTGGTCGATCCCAAGAATTTTGACCCTGCATCCTTTGTGGATATCGAAGCTGATTATTGCCTTATCCCCCCGAACAGTTTTGCCCTGGCGGAAACAGTGGAATATCTCGAAATTCCTAGGGATATCATTGCTGTTTGTGTTGGTAAAAGCACCTATGCCCGTTGCGGGATAATTGTGAATGTGACCCCGTTGGAACCTGAATGGCGTGGCAGGGTTACCATCGAAATTAGCAATACAACCCCGCTTCCTGCTAAAATATACGCAAATGAAGGGATTGCCCAGATTTTGTTTTTTAAGGGAAGCGCGATGTGCAAAACAAGCTATGCAGACAAAAAAGGAAAGTACCAAGATCAAAAAGGATTGACGCTTCCATTTGTTCTTGGGTCGCAACCCCCACAATAAATTATTTGTTTTGGGTCGCAACTCTTGCAATAATAATGGCTTCGGAACAATCGGTTTTTTTATTAAATTTTATTGTGTACATTTGATGAATGATTATTAGGATACACACCTCGGATCTAGTTAGGTAGCAGGTTCTTCCCGTCGAACAGTCGTGTTACTATGGATGGTGGCGACCCCTGCGCAAGAAATGAAAGATCAGGATATCTATGAGGATAAATCGTAACTTCACTGTTGAGGGAATGGATCCCTTTGCATCTATCAAATTTGTTCCACGAACTTCAAAGATCGTTAACCCGGATGGTAAATCCGTGTTTGAAATGAAGGATGTAATGGTGCCTGAGAAATGGTCTCAGGTTGCTACGGATATTCTGGCTCAAAAGTATTTCCGCAAGGCAGGCCTGCCCCGTAATTCAACCAGGGTGCACGAAGAAGGTGTGCCCGAATTCTTGCAACGCAGCGTACCGGTCGATGGTGATGCGCGTGACCTTCATGAAACAGACAGCAGGCAGGTATTCCGAAGGTTGGCAGGTTGTTGGGCTTATTGGGGGTGGAAGGGTGGGTATTTTTCCAGCCCTCAGGATGCTCAAAGTTTTCATGATGAAATCTGTTTCATGCTTGCCAATCAAATGGCTGCCCCTAATTCCCCACAATGGTTTAATACCGGTTTGCATTGGGCATATGGCATTAATGGACCGGCACAAGGCCACTATCGCGTTGATCCCTCCACAGGCACCATGGTCCGTTCGACTTCCGCCTACGAACATCCTGCGCCACATGCCTGCTTTATTCAATCCATCGAAGATGATCTCGTCAACGAGGGTGGCATCATGGACCTCTGGGTTCGTGAAGCCAGAATCTTTAAATATGGTTCTGGTACCGGTAGTAACTTCTCAAATCTTCGTGGGGAAGCTGAGCCTCTTTCCGGAGGTGGGCGCTCTAGTGGTTTGATGAGTTTCCTAAGAATAGGTGATCGTGCAGCAGGTGCTATAAAATCTGGTGGGACTACTCGCCGGGCTGCGAAAATGGTTGTTCTCGATCTTGATCATCCTGATATTCAGGATTTCATCAACTGGAAAGTTGTTGAAGAACAAAAAGTTGCATCACTGGTGGTGGGCTCCAAACTACTATCCCGAGAATTGAATGCAATCATAAAGGCTTGCCATGAATGGCCCCAGTTGTCCGAACGGTTTGATGTCAAGAAAAATCAAACACTAAGAAAAGCTGTGCTAAGCGCAACCAAGTTTTTGATTCCTGCGAATTACATCGAGCGATCGGTGCAATTGGCGAAACTTGGCGCTACTGCAATTGCCTTTGATCAATACGACACCGATTGGAATTCAAAGGCTTACGCAACAGTTTCCGGTCAAAACAGCAATAATTCTGTGCGCATTGACAACAAGTTTATGCAAGCGGTTATCGATAACGGCGATTGGCCCCTTTATTTCCGCACTGAAAAAGAAAAAGCCCTGAAGGAAGGTCGTGCCCCTAAACCTTGCGAAACCTTAAAGGCAGCAGATCTTTATGACCAAATCTGTAACGCAGCTTGGATGTGTGCAGATCCAGGCGTTCAATTTGATACCACGATTAATGAATGGCATACTTGTCCTGCAGATGGTCGCATTAATGCTTCCAATCCTTGCAGCGAATATATGTTTCTTGATGATACCGCCTGCAATCTTGCTTCATTAAACATGATCAAGTTTTATGATACTTCAACTGGAATGTTTGATGTTGAGTCTTACAGGCATGGGTGCTACCTCTGGACACTTGTTCTTGAAATTTCTGTATATATGGCCCAGTTCCCCAGCATTCCAGTTGCACAAAAGTCGTATGACTTCCGCACCTTGGGTCTGGGTTATGCAAACCTAGGCACTCTCCTGATGGTTCAGGGCATTCCTTATGATTCCCCTGAAGGTCGTGCATGGTGTGGTGCTTTATCCGCAATCCTGCATAACGCTGCCTATGTAATGTCTGCACGCATGGCGGGCGAAGTTGGGGCTTTTTCAAGATACGAAGCGAATAAACAATCGATGCTTCGCGTGATTCGAAATCATCGCAGGGCAGCTTATAAAACCAATGCTGCTGAGTACGAAGGTCTTACTATTACCCCTGTTGAAATTGATCCATCTAAGTGCCCTGGCTATCTTCTTGATGCTGCCAGAAATGAAGCGGACTTGATGCTCTCGCTTGGTGAGAAACACGGGTTCCGTAATGCCCAGGTAACATGCATCGCACCAACCGGAACCATTGGCTTGGTAATGGATTGTGATACCACCGGCGTCGAGCCTGACTTTTCATTGGTGAAATTCAAGAAGTTGGCAGGTGGTGGATACTTTAAAATTATCAACTCCTCGATGCCCCCTTCGTTGCAAAGGCTTGGCTACAATCAATCCCAAATTGATGATATTGTTCGTTATTGCAAAGGTTCAGGAACCCTTAAAGGTTGCCCTCACATTAATCCAGAGTCTTTGGCTGCTAAGGGATTCACACCAGAGCTTATTCAAAAAATTGAAACCCAGCTTCCCTCTGTATTTGAGCTTGGCTTTGCTTTCAATCGTTGGAGCCTTGGGGATGAAGCTTTGGAGAAAACCCTTGGTATTCCCAAGGAGCGTATCGAAGCCCCGACTTTCGATGTGCTTAATGCTCTTGGGTTTAGCAAGCAACAAGTTCAAGAGGCCAGCGAGTTTGTTTGTGGAACCATGATGATAGAAGGTGCGCCTCATCTTCGTGAAGAACACTATTCCGTTTTTGATTGTGCCAATCGTTGTGGCAAGAATGGAAAACGCTTTCTTTCTGCTGAAGCACACATTCTCATGATGGCTGCGGCTCAGCCTTTCGTTTCAGGTGCCATCTCCAAAACCATCAATATGCCGCATTCTGCCACTTTCGATGATGTTAAGAATGCCTACATGATGAGTTGGAAACTGATGATTAAAGCGAATGCGCTTTATCGTGATGGATCCAAACTCAGCCAGCCTTTAAATAGTGTCGCAGATGCAGAAGATATCAGTGTTGATTCCTCTGCTGATGAGACAAAATCGGATGAAAATCCCAATTCCCCAGTACGGTTGGCGCAAAAGGTCGTTTATAGATACATTGCGAATCGCAGGCGCTTGCCTGATCGTAGGGCAGGGTACACTCAAAAAGCCAGGATTGGAAATCATAAGATTTATGTTCGCACGGGTGAGTATGATGACAATTCCCTCGGGGAAATATTTATCGATATGCATAAGGAGGGTGCAGCGTTTCGTAGCATGACTAATTGCTTTGCAATTGCTGTATCCCTCGGCTTGCAACATGGGGTTCCCCTTGAAGAATATGTAGACGCTTTTGTGTTTACCCGCTTCGAGCCAAATGGCCCAGTTCAAGGTAACCCTCATATCAAGATGACAACTTCTGTAATTGACTACATTTTCCGGGAATTGGCGATCACCTATCTTGGTCGTCACGACCTGGCACATGTCCAACCCGAAGATCTTCGAGCGGATGCCATTGATCGTGCCCCCACGACTCCGGACTATGAAGCCGATCTTTCAGATGAAGAAGCGGATGAAAGGGATGAGAAGTCTATTGCGAGACAAAAAGCCTTCTTTATTCCCAGGACCGAAAATCTACGACCTATGAAGGGTTCCAGTGAACATCGTTATTCTTCTACTAATGGTAGTCACTCAGTTGCCTCGCAAGAAGAATCGCATTCTGTATCTCTTGCTGCCAAAACTGATGACCGAATTCGCATAGCAAGGCTTAAAGGATACGAAGGCGACCCTTGTAATGAGTGTGGTCAGCTTACTTTGATTCGCAGTGGTGCTTGTTGCAAATGCGATACTTGTGGCGCTACCACTGGTTGCGGTTAAGTTTAGCAGATGATTTATCAAAGCAGACCACGAGAAATCTGGGTCTGCTTTTTTCTTTTTTAGGACTTCTTGCTGTTGGATGACTACTATGTTTGTGGTGGCTGCCAATACTAATTTTATTAGAGGAATAAGATGGTTTATCTTTCGAAAATTTACACGAGGATTGGCGATAAAGGCCACACGGCTCTTGGTACGGGCGCCATGGTTTCCAAGGATCACCCCAGAATCGAAGCATATGGCACAGTTGATGAGTTTAATTCTAATCTAGGAATGCTCGCCTGCCATTTGCCCAAGGGCGTAGATTTGGATTTTCTTAGAAGTATTCAAAATGATCTGTTTGACCTTGGAGCAGATTTGTGTGTGCCGTCAGCAGATGGCGCGCCAGACAACAGGTTGCGCATTCGTCCTGAGCAGTGGGAAAGACTCGAGAAAAAGATTGATGAATGGAATGAGAAATTAAAGCCTTTAAACAGTTTTATATTACCTGGTGGTTCGATTGTTTCCAGCTGGCTTCATGTTTGTCGGACTGTTTGCAGGCGGGCTGAAAGGTTGGTGGTTCATCTTGCAAGCTTGGAATCTGTAAATGAAAATGCAATTATTTACCTTAATAGGCTTTCAGACCTTCTCTTTGTTATGGCTAGGGTCTACAACAATAATGGGGCTGATGATGTGCTTTGGTCCCCAGGTAAATCACAAACCAAGTAAAACCAAATAGATTTGAGGTTAAGATGGCACACTTTATTCTGAGCGCTTTTGCTGATGAGATCTCACCAGATCCAATTGAACAAATAAAAGTTCTTGAAGCCAGCAAGGTTAAGTTCATTGAATTTCGGTCGATTTACCAAACTAATGTTTTGGATCTCACGGATTCGCAAATATCTGACTTTAAGAAGTTGCTTGACCAACATGGCTTTGGCCTTAGTGCCATTGGTTCCCCAATTGGGAAAATCAAAGCGGATCAACCTTTCGAGCCCCATCTGATTCGTTTTCAGCGAGCGATTCATCTTTGTGGCGTTTTTGGTATCAAGAACATCCGCATTTTTAGTTATTATCTTCCCGAGGGTGATCAATGGCCTAAATGGAAAGACGAAGTTTTTCGCAGAATGGAAAAGAAACTTGAACTCGCCAAGAGTGCTGGCGTGGTTTTGCTTCACGAAAATGAACATGGGATCTATGGCGATTCACCGGACAGGGTTCATGAATTACTATCAAGGTTTTCCTGTGCGCATTTTCATGCCGCATTTGATCCAGCCAATTATGTCTTTTGTGGTTATGACCCTTGGGAAGGCTGGCTTAAAGCCCGTGATTACACCACACATTTCCATGTTAAAGATTGGGTGGCCAAAGAAAAGCATGGATGTTTGGCAGGTACGGGTGGCGGCATGATACCCAAGATTATTGCGGACGTACAAGCGCGTGGCTATACGGGCTTTGCAACCTTGGAGCCGCACCTTCTTGGTGGCGGGCCTACTGGTGGTAATACCGGCCCCGAATTGTTCCCCAAGGCGATTGAAGCTTTCAGGGCTATTGTTACCAAAGCTGGTGCAACGCACGCTTAATTTTTTCTGAAGAATCGAGGTTTTTAACATGACCCTGATTCACCTCCGTGTTAACGATGCGGAAACTCAAAAGCCTGTTCCCGTTCGAATCCGAATTGCTGACCTTCTGGGGAATTCTTTTCATCCACTTGGAAGGCAGCAATTATTTTTAACCGCCCCTCATTCGGCAGTTGGTGGTCAGGTTGCATATGAAAACAAAAAATATTATTACATCGATGGTGCTTGCGAAATTGATCTTCCTCCAGGCATATACAACTTAGAAGTAACCAAGGGCGAGCGCTTTCATAAGGTTTTCAAGAATATCGAGATCAAACAAGGGCAGGCGGCCTTACGGGTAAACATTGAGAGAAAATTGAATTCCTCCTGGGGGAGTTGGATTAGTGGCGATGCACGTTGTCATGATCTCTCCTGGCCTGCTGCAGTTCTGGAAGGTTCATCTGAAGGTTTAGATCTGGTGCATTTGCTTGCCTGTGAAAATCTTCAGCCGGGAAATGGTATTCCTGATGTCTCTCGGATACTTGACTTTTCAGGGCAGGAAATTGCGTATCAAAAGTTTGGCTGTAGTCTTTTTGTAAACACCCTTAATCATCATCCATTTTTGGGTACCATCGGAATCCTTCATTCCCACCGGCCAGTCTTTCCTCTAGTTTCTCCTTCATCCGAATATCCAGGAATTTGGTCTGTTATTGATTGGTGCAGACAAGGGCATCGCAAGAATGGGCTGATTACTTGGGTTTTTGATGCTAATAACAAATATCAGGGCGAAGCCCTTGCTGCTTTGATATTAAATGAAATCGATCTTTTTGAAATTTCTAATCTAAGTCTGGATGATAACTCGTCAATGCTTTTTTGGTATACCCTTTTAAATGCAGGGGTTAGAACCAATGCGGTTGGAGCAAGTGGTAAAAATAGTAATGCTGTTTTTCTCGGTTACCCAAAAACCTGGTGCAGAAAGCCTTCTATAACTGATTCTCCAGATCATTTATCTTGGTTAGAATCTGCTAGAAGAGGTGATTCTTTCTTTAGTGTTGGCCCATTTATAGAACTTACCATTATTAATTTTATGCCTTTGATGGAAATTCAACTGATTGCACACGATCTGTCTACTGATGATGAAATTGAATTGGTAATTGATGGCAAAATCACAACTTTTGAACGAGATAAAAGCTTGGCAAATCTAACCCTAAACATGGAGTTAAATCCTGGAGGATTTGAATGGGTTTGTGGCAGGGTAATTTCCAATGAAGATAGTAAGCCATTTGTTAAAGCTCATACAAATCCATTATTTTCAAGAAATGTGAATGACCAAATGGGGCAGGAAAAATTATGTGCAATCCAAAAGCTGGAGATTCTTTTTGAAAATACAGAAGCTTGGCTTCGAAGCCTTGACTTGAAAGAGAAAAAAAGAGTTGACCAGATTCTGGGATTTCTTACTGAGGCAAAAGCTAAACTTGTTAGTGGAAATTAAGGCCACTTTCGCTGATGATATGCCATGATGATTGAACAATAGGAACGTCAACAGGCCAATATTAAAAGCCGTCCTAACAGTTTGTTTTTAATGGAATTAGGCAGAGATTGATTTTGTGAATTGCAGAATAATAGTGGTTCTTCCTTCGTTATATTTGTCCTAAACTTTGTGATTAGCTTGCAGGTGGTTAGGGTAAAGGTTCCAACAAGCTCGCATCCTACTATAATTTGCAAAACAAGCTTTTCTGAGGAGTTATAATATGTTGGATCGAATTGGTTACAAAGGGATTACTTTTGACGATGTCTTTTTGGAACCCGCATACAGTGATGTGGTTCCCAGAGAAGTTGATTTACGCACCTTACTGACTAAAAATATCAAACTCAATATCCCGATATTATCTTCCCCCATGGATACCGTTACGGAGAGTGATCTTGCGATAGCTTTGGCGCAAGAGGGGGGAATGGGCATAATACATAAAAATTTGTCCATTATCGATCAAACTCGTGAGGTAGACAAAGTTAAGCGTAGTGAAAATGGTATAATCACCGACCCGATTACCTTGCCACCTGAAGAGAAAGTGGTTAATGCACGCAGAATAATGGAACAAAATAAGATAAGTGGTGTGCCGATTACCACCAATGGTCATCTGAAGGGAATTTTAACTCGAAGGGATTTAAGATTCTTAACTAATACTAATCAGCAAATTTCCGAGGTTATGACCAAGGAAAATCTGGTAACTGCTCCAGAAAATACAACTCTTGAGGAAGCTGAAACGATTTTAACGGAAAATAAGGTCGAGAAACTTTTGCTGGTTGACGATAAGTTTATACTGAAGGGTATGATTACGATCAAAGATATTGACAAATTAAGCAGCTTTCCAAGTGCCTGTAAAGATAGGCGAGGTAGGCTGCGGGTCGGAGCTGCGGTTGGGGTTTTTGATTTCGAAAGAGTCGAGTCCCTTATCAAAGCCGGGGTTGATGTCTTGGTTGTTGATTCTGCCCATGGCCATAGCAAGAATGTGATTGAAACGGTCAGGAAAATTAAATCCATGTTTTCGATCGATTTGATTGCAGGAAATGTTGCTACACTCGAAGGAGCTAAAGCCTTGGTTGATGCGGGCGCTGATGCTGTGAAGGTTGGAATCGGTCCTGGTTCCATTTGCACCACCAGAATGATTTCTGGCGTTGGTGTTCCACAAATCACTGCTATTAATCAAGTCGCTACCGGCCTTAAAGATTTCGGTATTCCCGTCATTGGTGATGGTGGCATCCGATATTCAGGGGATATAACCAAAGCTATTGCTGCTGGTGCAAACTGCGTAATGCTTGGGAGTCTTCTTGCTGGCTTGGCGGAATCGCCCGGACAGATCATTCTTTATAAGGGCCGAAGCTTCAAGACTTATCGTGGAATGGGATCTCAGGGTGCCATGATGGCAGGATCCAAGGATCGTTACCAGCAAAGTGGTGAATCTACCATTGATAAACTTGTTCCGGAAGGTGTGGAGGGTCGGGTTCCATATAAAGGCCCGCTTGCCCCTTTTATTTATCAGCTCGTTGGTGGGCTAAGGGCAGGTATGGGTTATTGTGGTACCAAAGATATTGAAGAGCTAAGAACAAAAACGAAATTTATTCAAGTTAGTGGAGCTTCCGTGGCGGAAAGTCACCCCCACGATATCTCCATAACGCACGAGGCCCCGAATTATTCTTCGAGGACAGACCATGCGCACAGCGATAGTAACTAGATTGTTGGTGGCAAGTTTTTCTCTTGCTGCTGTATTTGCAAATGCTGGGGAAGCTGAGATTAAAACCGGCACTACCCCAAACCAAGGGCAGGTTATTGCTACCGGATTGAAATCGAAAGGCGTAAGCCGTGCAACTGATATTGCAGGCCAACCCATGCCCTTGATCAACGATCCCAAGTCAGGCCAAGATCTACTGTCAGCTTACCAGATCCAGCTTGATCCCCCAGGTGCAGAAAGGCTGTTCAGGCTGGAATCCGAAGATTCCTTGCGTGAGCGAATGGGGCAGGAAAAGAAATCTGTCGACCAACTTGAACGATTGGTTTTTCCTTCCGATGTTGTCCTAAGCAATAAAAAATACGATTATCAATGGCGTAATAATAATTGGGCGAGACACGACCGGAAAGTTGAACCATATTACCTTACTTACGACAGGCTCTTTTTTCAGGAAATCAACAGCGAAAGATATGGCTGGGATTTGGGCGCTGTCCAACCTTTTGTATCCACGCTTACATTCTTCTTTGATTTTGTAACACTGCCTTATCACATGGCAACCGATCCTTTCCGCAGGTATGACAGTAGCTCAGGATATTGCCTTCCAGGCGACCCAGTTCCTTACATGTGGTATCCACCTAATGTAAGCGTTACGGGTTCGGTATCCGAGTTGCTTACCATTGCCTTGTTGATTGCTGTGTTTCCCTAAGGACTACGATTAGAATGAAAAAAGGAGTGGCATCTGCCACTCCTTTTTTGTTTTCTTGCACTGCTTTTCGTAACCGCAATGTTACCCAATGGCGAATTAGCAGTAAAGGATCAAAGGGTTAATTCTTTTTATTAAAATCACCCGCCCAAATTGTGATCATTTTATCAGCAGTTACATGCTTTTTGAAAGCGTCTACCACTTCTTTTGAAGTTAGATTCTTTATTTTCAGCTCAAGAGTCTTGTAGAAATCCATGGACCGGTTAGCCGCTAGGTTTTCTGCAAGGATGGATGTTAATCTTGAATCTGTAGTTCTTTCGATTTTCATCTGGGCAAGAAAAGCTTTTTGGCCTTCTGCGAATTCGGTGGCATCGATGCCTGCATCTACGAATTTTTTGATCTCATCAAAAACCGCAACATCGACATTCTTGATTTTGGAAGGGTTGCAACTTGCCATCACCATGAACCGGGCCGATAAGTCTTCAGCATCTGCATCGAGGCCAGAGCGAACACCATAGGCTAGGCCCTCCTTTTGTCGTACCCTGTTTCCAAGTCTGGAGCTTAAGCTGCCACTACCTATGATAAAGTCGGCCATGGCCAAGCCGACAAAGTCGGGATCTGAATCTTTAAGAGGAAAAACTATGCCTGACATGAACATTGCATTTTCCTTGTCAGGTGTATCGATGACCAGCTTTTCACCTTTATCAGCGGTTTTGGCTGTTTTCTCGATTTTTTTAAATGCAATCTTGGATTTGATAGCAAGGATTTTCTTGGCATGCTCTGAAACTTTCTCGGGCTCGAAGTCGCCAACAGCAACAACTTCGGCCTCACCTACCCCAAAGATGTTTTTGTAAAGATCTTTGATGTCTTCGATGGTGAGCTTGTTGAGTCGTTCAGCAGATTCCTCGAATGTTGGAGTGTATCGGACATCTGTAGAGGGGTAGGGGGCAAGTTTTCGTTGCAAGAGGCGATTTGCCAGCGCACCCGGTTCGGTTTTGTTCTTTTCGAGAAGGTCTTTTGATTGGCGTTTGATAATTTCCAATTCTTCAGATGGGAAGGCTGGTTCATGCAATACCTCATGCAGAAGTTCAAGCACGCCATTGACTGAATCTTTTCTACAAAGAATAGAGATTTGCAACTCGCCAGCGGAACCACTGATGCGCCATTGAGCTTGTAGTTTAGCCATTGTGTCTTCGATTTCCTGCCTGGTTTTCTTTTGTGTTCCGCGGGTTAAAAGCAGGGGCATAATGGCTGCAACGGTATTCTTTCCTGCCAAATCTTTTTCATTGCCAAAATGAATATTAATTAGAAGGCTTACCACTTGGTTGCGGGTTTTTTTGGGAAGATAAGCGTATTTCACATTTGGAGATAAAGTACCGCTGGTGGTGGTTTGAATGATGTTTTCAATCGAGGGGTCGAAAAATTCACCCTGTGCCATGGCTTGTCCGCCCTTGTAATCTTTAAGAAGGGCGTTTAGGTCGGGAGAAGCCGGTATTTTTATACGCTCTGCTTTATCGGTGGGGTAATAAGTCCCAACAGTACTATTGTTTGCGGTGAGGTAAGTTTGGGCAACGCGCTGAACATCCTCAGGTGTAACCTTGGTGATAAGATCTCTGAAAAGGAAGAATAATCTCCAATCGCCCTTTGCGGCCCAATCACTTAGAGAGATGCCGATACGGTTGCTATCGGACATCAATAGGCTTCTGGATCGGGCAAATTTGATTTTAGCTCTTTCAACCTCTGTTTTATCAACAGGTGATGTGCGAAATTTTTCAATTGTTTCAAGTAATAAAGAGCGTGTTTTGTCGATATCAGCGGTGCCGTCAACACTAGCCATGATTTCAAACACACCCGGGTCGTGCCAGCCAAAAGCATAACCTGAAACGCTGGTTGCAACTTTTCCCAAGACCAAGGTTTTGTAAAGGATACCAGAGGGTTGGCTGGTAAGGACTTCCTCTAGGATTTCGAGAGCGGGAAAATCTGGATGGGAACTTGAAGGAGTATGGTAAACAACTCCAACAGCGCCAACTTTACCCACGCGCCTAAGAACCACCTGCCTCTGTCCGTCCTGTGGAGGTTCTTCGGTGTAAGTTGATTCAAGTGGAGTTTCAGGCTTTTGGATCGACCCAAAATATTTTTCAATCAAACCGAGAGCCTGTTCTTTTTTGAAATTCCCGGCAATTACAAGCATGATGTTATCGATGCGGTAATATTTCTTGTAGAAGGCTTGAAGCTTATCAATTGGAACACGTTCGATATCCGCCCTGTTTCCAATGGTGGATTTGCCGTAATTATGCCAGTCAAACGCAGCAGAAAGCATGCGTTGACTTAGTATGCCGACAGGGTCGTTTTCACCCCGTTCGAATTCATTTCGCACCACGGTCATTTCTGAAAGTAGGTCTTCCCTGCGAATAAAACTGTTAAACAACCTGTCGGCTTCGAGTCGGATCGCAAATTCAAGATTGTCGCCCTCGCTAGAAAGTGTTTCGAAGTAATTGGTACGATCAACCCAAGTGGTACCGTTCATGATAGCGCCACGATCCTTCAATGCTTTGGGAATATCAGGATGAAGTTTCGTACCTTTGAAAACCATGTGTTCAAGAAGGTGAGCCATGCCGCCTTCGCCATAGCCTTCGTGTCTGGAACCCACAAAAACGGTAGCATTAACTGTTACTTTTGAGGTTGAGGGATCGGGGTAAAGAAGGATCTTCAAACCGTTATTCATTTTGTATTCGGTGATATTTTCAATGGAAGTTACTTCTTTGATGATTGATTTGGTTTCTTGTGCAAAAGCTGAAAGCAAACCTAAGTGGGAAGTAAGCATTGAAAGCACAACCATAAAAAAAATCCTTGTCATTGAAATCTCCTTTTAAACGAATACTGCAGACGATAAGCCTGCAGTATATAGAGTGAGAGCGGTTTTGATAAATACTAAAAGGTCGGATCAGTTGACGGCCCCTTTTGCAGAAACATCATAGCACCAAAGGGTATCTTTTTCCTTAAGGTAAAGTTTGCCGCCAATGACAACTGGATGATTCCAACTGTTATTGGTGGAATTGGGGATTTTGAACGAACCCTTCTCCACATAGCCCTTGGGGGAAGCTTCAACCAAGGCGACTACTCCATTGTCGTAGCGAATGTAAAGATGCCCATCGGCAAAAACCATGGAAGCAGAGCCTTTGCCAGCTTCGCGGTTTTCAGGCTTGGGCCTTTTCCATAGAACTTTACCAGTTGTGATATCTGCGCATTGTGGGTTTCCTGAATCATCACGATCGCTGAAAATAAAATCACCGATTTTAATAACGCCACCATGCTTGTTTGTTAATTCCTTGTTGAAATAAACTTCGCTTGCATCAATTCCTTGTGCGGATTTGGTTAACTGAACCAACCCAGCCCCACGCCCGTAACCAGCAGCAGCATAGATTTTATCGTTAAAAGGTATGGGGGTTGGAATGTTCGCAGTGTTGGCTTTAAACTTCGCAGGATCATTGCCGTATTTCCAGGCAACCTTTCCAGTATTGGCTTCGATCCCGACCAATTCGTTTGAAAGAAGTTGCACATAGTATTTGTCGTTGCCGATCGTGGAGATGACGATGGAGGAATAGCCAGCAGTTTGATCAAGTGGGCAAGCCCATACTGTGTCACCAGTGGCTTTATTTAATGCAACAATAGTTTTGTCTTTACCACCGGGTGTGCAAATAAGGTTGTTGCCATCAATGAGAGGTGATTCGGTGTAGTTCCATCCGCCTGATTTTCCACTGAAATCCTTGTTTAAATTTTTTCTCCATATTTCTTTGCCATCTGCTGCATTCACGCAAACAAGGTCGCCAAACTGACCAAGTGCGTATACCTTGCCATCTGAAAAGCAGGGAGTGCAACGAGTGCCGGAATAATTTCCGCCAGTTTTGCCAACCATGGTTTGCCAAAGAATTTTGCCAGAAGTTCGATCAAGCCCTATGACAAAGGAAGACTTTTCGGTCTCGATGTCGCCCATGGTGAAAATTTTATCAGCAACAGCACTGATGCTTGAAAACCCGCCACCTAGCTTTTCTGTTTTCCAAAGAAGTTTAGGGCCGGCTTGGGGCCAATCTTTTAAAAGATTCTTATCCATTGAAATGGCATCACGGTTGTTACCCCGGAATTGTTTCCAATCATTGGAATCTGTTGGGGTTTGCCCCAGACTAATTTGAACGGTAATAAGCAGGAGGCTGGAACATAGAAGCGATTTCATTTTGTATACCCCTTATAGACTGTACGAATAAAAAATAGGCAGGTGGCCTGATCATAATTGTTTTGTGTTTATTAAACAAGTGGCTAAAACACAAAAAAAGATCGCAAGCAAAATACTTGCAATCTGAATCGATGATTCAGATGATTTAATTCTTTTTCTTGGGATTCGGCTTGTTATCTGGCTTGGCTGATCCGTCTTTTCCCGTCACCATGACCATGCTTGCAAATATTTTATTATCCTGCTTTGCGAGGGATATAGTGACTAAATGCCCCGGAATGATGTTGTCCGGTTTTGCTTCGAATCCCGGAAGATTGGGGTTGCTGCCTTTGAGTTTTTTCAAGTCCTGTGGTGTGTAAACCTTGATATTTCCTTTTTCATCAAATGCTTCGATTGGTTCTTTAAACCTGAATTTTGTGCTTTCTTTGATAGGGACTTCCAATTCTTTCCAGTCATTTTCAGCAGGCGCATTTTTACCTTTTTTCGCAGGTATATTGTTGATTGCTTTTGGACTATGAATTTGGATTATGATGGATTTTTCGGTCGGTTCAGATGCCACTTTGCCCATGATCGTGGTGCTATTTATCTTTGAAATATCAATGCGGTCCACTGGGGTCTTGTTTTTCTTTGCATCTTGGGCCAATGCAGAAAAAGATATAAATGTAAAACAAAGTAACACGAAGGCGCAAAGTTTAAGATACATGGTTCCACCTTGGTCTAAGGAATGAGAACTTTTAAGTAATTAAAACAATAATTTATATTATCATAAAAGATGACAAGCAATAAACTCATTTGTTAATTTGCAGGGGATCCCGCCAAATAACCAGTGCTCCAGGCGGCTTGGAAATTGAACCCTCCAATGGGGCCATCGAGGTCTAAAATCTCTCCGGCAAAATAAAGCCCTTTTTTAAGCTTGCTTTCCATGGTCTTTGAATTTACTTCATCAAGATTTACCCCGCCAGTAGTTACCTCCGCCTTTGCATACCCGAGGGTGCCCGTGATCTTTATTGGTTTTGACTTGATGGATGCCACAATAGTTTTGCGCTCGTCCTTGCTGATACCTGCGCATTTTCTGTCGGCACTAAATCCGATTTGATTGAATAATCCTTCGAGAAGCCTCCGGGGTAATAGTTCCCCCAAGGCTACAGAAAGGAGTTTTTTTCCGTCTGTCGAGGCAAGGGTTTGCAGTTTTGCTTCAAGATCAGATTCTTTGACCGAGGGCAGAAAATCCAGTTTTAGGGAACTGGTCTTAAAGTCGGAAAGGCAGTTAAGTGCCTTGCTAACATTTAATATGACTGGCCCGGATAAACCAAAATGAGTGAAGAGGAAGGATCCCCTGTCTTGCATTAGTGGTTTTTCATTTTGGCAGGCGGTTACTCCAACATCTGGAATGGTTATACCGCTTAACTCATGCACCCATCTTGCATCTGTTTTCAATGGCGCCAGCGCAGGTTGAGTTTCTTTAATCGTATGGCCAAATTTCATGGCAAACTTATAGCCATCGCCAGTTGTTCCGCATCCAGGGAAGGAAAGTCCACCTGTGGTGAGGATGATTTTTTTTGCGTGGAAATTGTTGATAGGTGTTTTTAAAAGAAACCCTAGTTCGGAGGGGTCGATATCCAGTACCGGGGTTTCAAGCATCAGCGTTGAGTTTTCTTTTTTTAGCTGATTAAGCAGAGCATCAAGAACATCAAGGGCTTTGTTGCTGACTGGGAATATTTTTCCTGTGGGTTCGATCTTGGTTGCAACACCCGCCTGATTGAAAAAGCGAATTGTTTCTTCCACACTAAAGGCAGCTAGAGGAGAGTGAAGGAATTTTCCGTTATTCCCAAAGGCTTTGACAATGCCTCGATTATCCGTGTTGTGGGTAATGTTGCATCGTGTGCCACCGGACATAAGTATTTTTACGCCTGGCTTCCTGTTTTTTTCAAGAACAAGGGTTTTGGCTCCCGACTTTCCGGCAGATATGCCTGCCAAAAGGCCTGCAGCTCCTGCTCCAATGACGATGACATCCCAGTTCATATCCATAAATTTCAGCCTGCCTGCAAAAATCAGAAGATCAGGATTTTAAATCAGCAGGAGTCATTCCTATGGTTTTTAAGGCTTGGGCGAAGAAATCATCCCCGGCTTTTTTCATCAGATCATTTACTTTCAGGCATTCTGCTTGCCATTGCTCGTCATTTACACCTTGTGCGCGTGGTGCAGTGCATACCTCAAGGTAGATTTTTGCCTTGGGTTCGGTTCCACTCGGTCGGAGCGCAATTTTTGCGAATTCTCCGCATCGATATACCAGCACATTTCGTGAGGCTGCATCGGTTTTACTTTTAATGGGGCCAAGCTTGCCGGTGGTATCTAGGAAATCAGTAACTGAAGTAACCTTCATGCCTCCAATTTCTTTTGGAGGATTTTTTCTAAGTTTATCCAGCATATTTGTCATCAAGGCTTTGCCTTCAACGCCTGGCAATGCAATTGGCAATCCTAAATTGCGATAATAACCAAACCTTTCAAACAATTGGTTGAGATATTGAAGAGGTGTAGTGTCGTTTCTGAAAAGATATAGCGCCCATTCAGCAAACAACAAGGCAGCAGCTCCTGCATCTTTGTCGCGTATTTTATCTGTACTTAAAATGCCGTGGCTTTCTTCTGATGCGATGATGAAGTCGTTTGGCATCCCAGTAACATGCAGGTATTTTCCTGTGTTTTCAAGTTGCCAAAGAACATCGGATACATACTTGAAACCAACCAGCAGATCATCGAGGAGTTGAACTTTAAAATGCTTTGCGATTCTGCTGATCATTCCTGTGGTAACTTCTGTTTTAACAACTATTGCGTTGGGAGAGAGCTTGTTATTTTGGGCAAGCATTTCGAGTTTGAAGCAGGTTGAAATGGCGGCGATTTCGTTGCCATTGACATAACGCCAGCCTCCTTGATCGTTAGGAATCATGGCGCCTAACCGATCTGCATCTGGGTCGGTGGCAAGGAGAAGGTGGGCGTTATGAGATTTTGCAACGGCTTCGGCCCGATCCAGGCATTCAGGTATTTCCGGGTTGGGAGTTTTTGTTACATTTGGAAATTGGCCGTCTGCAGACATTTGTTCTGGAACTGGGATGACATTAAATCCCTGCTTTTGCAGGATTTCCATGCTTGTCATTGATCCCACGCCATGCAGCGGGCTAAACACAACCTTGAAGGTTTCGTTCTTGGGTGATGGAACAAGGCTTTGAGCGCAACAAAGTGCTATATATTGTTTGTGTGGTTCATCAGAAATGAATTGTATGAAATTCTTTTTTACAGCTTCGTCCCATGACATGATGTGGATGTCTTGAACCAAGTCGACAAGGTCTGCCATGATTTGATCATTTGGAGGGACAGGTTGCCCGCCTCTTTCATCGTAGAATTTTCCACCGTTGTCATCGGGTGGGTTATGTGATGCAGAAATATTCAATCCGCCTTGGGCCTTTAAAAACCTGATGGAAAAAGATAGTTCGGGTGTGGCAATATAATGGGTGCTATTTAAAGGAAGAGTGTAGGTATAAATTCCATTGGCTGCATAAACTCTCGCAGCGTATGCAGCAAGTTCTTTCGATGAAAGATTTAATGTGGGGTTGGGTAGCTTTGGATTATACTGTTTGCGCTTATCCATGAAACATCGAACATCATAAGCTAGTGCCACATGTATTTTTTTAAGATTTGGAAATTGGTGTTTGAGGTATTGGCAATGGCCCTGGACGGAAGCGCCCAAAGTCCAAAGATTCATGCGGTTAGGACCCACTCCCACGGGGCCTCTTCTTCCACCGGTGCCGAAGGGGAGAATTTGTGAAAAACGATCTAGCAACCCGGCCCACTTCTTCTCTGAAATCAAATATTCGATTTGGGGACGGTACTCTTTGAATTCTTCATGAGTAAGCCATAGCTCTAGATTATGAAGTGCCTGTTTTTTGATTTCTTCCGGAGCTTCCAACGATAAAATTGATTCTTTAGTTAAAGCAGACAATTGCATTGATTGCACCCTACAAAAAAATAATGAAGTAAATCCCGTTAACCCAACCCGTAAAAGTGATAATCTAGACAGTGTGGACAATTATTGCAATTGGAACTGTCTGATTGAGTTTCACTAATCGTAGGAATGGTCTTAAACCATGAAATACCCGCTGGAATTCGAATTTGATGTTGTTGTTGTAGGAGGAGGCCACTCTGGCATTGAAGCTGCTTTGGCTTCTGCAAGGCTGGGTCTTAAAACTGCTTTATTAACAATGAGCGCTGAAACCGTTGGATTAATGAGTTGTAATCCTGCGATTGGCGGAATAGCCAAGGGGCAAATCGTTCGGGAAATTGATGCGTTGGGCGGAGAAATGGGCAAACTCACTGATGCCACTGCCATCCAATTTCGAATGCTTAATTTGACCAAGGGGCCTGCCATGCATTCCCCCAGAGCACAAGCCGACAAAAAACAGTACCAGATCCAAGCTAAGTGGACTGTCGAAAAGCAGGAAAATCTCACACTTCGCCAAGAAATGGTGGAAAATATCCTCCTTGAAGATTCCACCCAGGATGATGGTTCGGTACGAACTGTAAAAGGTGTTATTTGCAGAGGAAATACACTTTATCGCGCCCATGCAGTTGTTCTTACTACGGGTACATTTCTTAAAGCCATTATGCACACAGGCGAAGCAAAATCCCAAGGAGGCAGGGCAGGGGACGGATCTTCAGAAAGTCTTAGTGAGAGCTTAATTGCTTGTGGGTTTCAACTGGAAAGATTTAAAACGGGAACACCCTGCAGGCTTAATGGTAGAACGATTGACTTCACTAAAATTGAAGCGCAGCCAGGTGATATTAATCCAAGGCCTTTTAGCTTTTCGACTAAGAAAATCGAGCAGGAGCAGGTTCCCTGCCATATCACCTACACCAACCCCCAGGTGCATGATCTAATCCGTGGGAATTTGCATCGTGCGCCCATGTATTCGGGCCAAATCAAATCGCAAGGCCCTCGTTATTGCCCTTCAATAGAAGATAAAATCGTTCGTTTTGCAGATAAAGACAGGCACCAGATTTTTCTTGAGCCCGAAGGGCGCACCACCAGTGAATATTATTGCAATGGCATCAGCACCAGCCTTCCGAAGGATGTGCAGCAGAAAATGCTTGCGTTAATACCGGGTTTGGAAAAGGCAGAGATTCTTCGCTGGGGATATGCTGTGGAGTACGATTATTCGCCACCCACGCAATTGCATCCAACCTTGGAAACTAAGTTCATTGCAAACCTTTATTTTGCAGGCCAGATCAACGGGACTACTGGGTATGAAGAGGCTGCAGCGCAAGGTTTGATGGCGGGTATCAATGCTGCCTTGAAAATTAAAAACCAACCACCTCTTATTCTTGATCGAAGTCAGGCATACATTGGTGTCTTGATCGACGATTTAGTGACCAGGGGTGTTGATGAACCCTATCGGATGTTTACCAGCAGGGCTGAGTATAGGTTGCAGTTGCGTCACGATAATGCGGATCGAAGGCTTAGCCCTACTGGCCGTGAAATTGGTTTGGTCAATGATGAGGCTTGGAGCAGGTTGCAAGAGAAAGAAAAAGTAATTGAAGAAACTGTAAAGGTTTTGCGAGAAAATTATTTTGAGCACGCTTCGCTAGAGCAGTGGTTGCGAAGGCATGATGTGGATTGGCAAGCATTGGTCGGAATGGCGCAGGAAAAGCTAGGATTAAAATTCGACCTTCCTAAAGAAGTGGAAGAGCAGATTGAACTAGAAATCAAGTATGCGGGTTATATCAACAGGCAGACCGTGCAGATTGAGCGATTTCAAAAGTTGGAGACAAAGGCTATACCCGCCAATTTTGATTATCTTGCAATTGCGCACTTGAGAAGAGAAGCCAAGGAGAAGTTCAACAAAATAAAGCCTGTAAATATTGGTCAGGCAGGCCGAATCAGCGGAATTAGTCCCTCGGATATAGCTGTATTGTTGCTATATTTAAAATAAAGATTTGAAGAACTTTGACCAAGAAAAGTATGACTCGGGTTGTTTATACTCAATAATACAAATCAATTTTTATCAAAACTTAAAGTGATATGAATAATTTTAATTCATAAAAGAAGGTTAAACGCAGGTTGCCCATCTTTACTTGTTGACAATATGGGTCAAGAAGGTAAGATGATCTTGGCTGAACAATCGATTTAATCGGTTTATTTTGTTTATTTTAACAAGTGTTTTAAGCTCGCTAAATGGAGAACCTTGTAAGGTTGGTATGATCCTATTGAAATCGTGCCTTGCACAAAATTAGTTCTTCATGGTAAGCAAGTAGATATAGGGCAGACTGGATGACTCACAGTTTGCATTTGAGATATGGTTTACGGTAATCAAGGTGGTTCAAGGAAGAATCTTGGGTGAACTTTCATCTTGCGTGAAGATGATTTTGTTAACTCAAAAAAGCTGGCTAGCTGGTGCCAGGAAGGACATAAAGATGAAAACTGTTTTTACGACTGGAGAGGCTGCTAAAATTTGTAAAGTAAGCCAACAGACAATCATCCGTTGTTTCGACAACGGCCAACTCAAAGGGTTCCGAGTTCCTGGTTCCCGTTTTCGTAGGATTCCTCGTGAATCCCTCTACAAATTCATGAAAGATAATGGTATTCCCACGGATGCACTGGAAAGCGGCAAAAGAAAAGTTCTGCTCGTTGATGACGATACAGAATTGTTGGAGTTGATGAACAAGGTCATTGAAGATGATGGCCGTTTTGAAGTTCGCGTTGCGACCAATGGGTTTGATGCTGGCATGATGGTTAAGGAATATCGTCCTGATGTGATTGTTCTTGATGTGATGTTGCCCGATATTAATGGCAAGGAAGTTTGCCATAGGGTTCGTGCTGACAACACACTTGAAGAAGTTCGAATTCTTTGCATCAGCGGTATGATCGAAGAAGATAAGATTCAAGAACTTCGTCTAGCTGGTGCCGATGATTTTCTCAATAAACCCTTCGAGATCGAAGATCTTATTGACCGCATGTGTCAGTTGATGGATATTGAATCTGCATCAACGACAGCTGCAAGATAATTTTGATTGGATGATAACTTGTGGGGAAGGACTCTGAATTGTAGAGTCCTGCCCCTCATTTTTTACACTGCCTTTTGATGGAGTATGCCTGTGGCAGCTTTGGCCGAGCATGGAAGTTCGGCAACATTTTTAAATTTGATGATGAAAACCCCTTGGCTTTTGCCCAGGCTTTCTTCTGTATCTGATTTTATATTCAAGCCTTTGTCTGAATCTTGGCTTGATATTAAGACTGATCCAGGTGCTGTTTATTTTCTATTGCGTTATTCAGATGCACATTCCGATGCTGATTTTCCCAATTGCTTAGAAGTCTCCAGGCCGGCAGTCTCGGAAATTGTGCTTTCCCTGTTGCGGATGGGGTTTACCCTTGATGCTCCTTTGGTGAGTAATGATTCCCTGGTTAATGCGTTGTGTCGGGCTGCGGTTGCTTCCGAAATTGCCGGTATGACAGGCAAGGTTTCGAGTGAAGCTGCTTGGGTTGGTGCATTGTTTTTTGATTTTAAATCATTGGCCAAAAATCATGGTCAAGAGCAAACAGATAATGCAACCCTGATGCGTCAGTATGGTTTACCAGTCTGGTTGAGGCTTGTTAATTTATTGTCAGGAAAAAACGGACTTGAGATGGCGAATGCTGCGGGCTTGCATCCATGTCTGGGTGAAATATTATTGATTGCTGATCTATGTACCCGTGATGGGCAGGCTGGAAAATCTTTGTCAGTTAGACATTGGGAAAAGAAATTAAACCATCCCGGACTTTTGGAAAAAATCAATGTTGGTGCAATCGTTAACAAATGGTTTGGTGGAAACATCAGGACTTTTGTAGATTCCAGAAGAAAGACGCCAGAAAGTGTGATGGCAGATTGCTTCCAGTTTGCAATTGATAGTATTCATGAAAATCGACTGATTCAGGCCCGTGATAATGTTGAATCTGAAGTATACAAAGCAGCTTTGCAAAATCATATTCAATCCGGATCGCAGCGTTTAAATGAAATGAAATTGCAATCGGTAGTTGAACTTGCTGCTGGTGCAGGGCATGAATTCAATAACCCTCTTGCGGTTATACAAGGGCAATCACAATTTATTCTGGCCAGGATGGATGATCTGGAGATTGATGAGACTAGAGAAAAACTTAAAGATTCTTTGGAAAGCATAGTCAGGCAGGCAAAACGAATCAACTTGATTCTTCGTAATTTGATGCAGTTTGCCAGGCCTAGTATTCCTGCACCTGCCAAATTGGATTGTAAAGGAATTGTTGAATCAGTAGTAGAAAAGCTGGAAGATTGGGTCAAAGAAAAGCGAGTGAAGTTGTCTTTAGTCGGGGATGAGCTTTTTAATTGTTCAATTTTTGCTGATCCCGAGCATGCTCGAACCATCCTGGAAAACGTGGTTCGTAATGCAATTGAAGCTGCCGGCATTGAGGGCTGGGTGAGGATTGGTGTGCAAAATTCCGGATCAGGCTATAGGGTGTTTTTTGTGGAAGACAGCGGCCCTGGCCCAGCAGTTGAAGATGTTGCAAACTTGTTTGACCCCTTTTTTTCTGGCAGACAGGCAGGCAGGGGGAAAGGTTTGGGCCTCTCTGTTGCATGGAGACTGATCAAGCTTAATAAAGGCAATATTTCTTTTGTTTTGCCATCTGGTTTTAAACCAACGCGATTTGAAATTAGTTTTCCAATGGATGAAATTGCAGCATCGAATTTTTCAGACCAAGGTCTTTCTGATTTTCAAAACACTGCAATCAAGGCTGCATGATAAAACCCATAGGTTTTAAGAAAAATGCAAAACAGCAACATCCTCAAATTGAAGCACGATTTGGTAGGCAATAGTCTGCCTTCTGATTGTGCATCTTTGGAGCTTAGACTTGAAAAGGGTGATTTGATTTATCCTTCTTGGTCTCCTGATTCCTACTTTAATTCTGACGAATTACAAGCCATTTGTTCCTATAAAACCAAAGGCTTATGGCACCAAGCCATAAGTTTTTATCCTGATAGTGGTAAATTGGTGGGTTCGAATTCGAAAGAACTCGAGAGGTTTTTGGGGCGAATATCAAAGGATTTAACGGATAAAATGCAAGTTTTGCTCCCAATGTATAGCGGGGCTATTCGTTTGGATCGAGTTGTTTTGAATAATGTTGAGGTTGCAACTTCGGGCGGGAAAAATCTTTTTAAAGATGATGTACTTCATCTGGACACTCTTAAGGGTGGCTTGCCTAACGAAAAGCGCCTTATCAAATTATGTTGCAATATTAACCCAACAAACACAAGAGTTTGGGAAAAAGGGCCGTCACTTGCATCTTTGCTAATGGATGGCAGGGCTAGGGACGAGTTATTCTTAAAGAGTAAACTTGGCTTATATCAAAATAATTTTAAAAATGATTTTACTTCGATGCTTGAGCACATCGGCAATTTGATCAGGCAAAGTGAATTGATTCAGGAAAAAATCCCCCGTAAGGTTGTTGTTTTTCCCGCTAAATCTTTCTGGCTCGCAATGACTGATGTTTGTATACATTCGACTTTGCGGGGTGGTAATGTGCTGGAATTAATGTTTTTTGTTCAGGAACACGCCTTATGTTCGGGTGATCTCTCTGCCCCTTGTTTACTTCGATCCTTTTTTTCTTCCGAAATCAAACAGATTGCTGCATAATTTAATGCATGACAAATCTTTATGAGCAAATTGCCTCGCAATGGCTGCAAGCAGGACTTCATGTTTGTGCACCTGCCTTGTGTCATAGTTGTAATAATTTGTTGGATTATGATGAAACTTGGCTATGCAATGGCTGCAGGGAATGGTTTTTGCCCCCGAATGATTCAAAGTGTATGCGTTGTAATGCCCGGGTTGGCCCGCATCTTGATACCACCGACGGTTGTTTGCTGTGCAAGAGGGATTATTTTTATTTTGATAGGGTAGTGACTTTAGGGTTTTATCAGTCCCAATTTAAGGATGTGATTCTAAGGATTAAACATTTGCAAGGAGAGCAGCTCGCTCGAACACTTGGCACTTTATTAGGAGAGCATTTTTTTCGAACCCAAGAGTTTAGCCCTGACTTCATTACCTGTATACCGGTGCATTGGTGGAAAAGATTAATTCGAGGTCATAATCAGACGGAGGCTATTGCAACAGGCGTTGCTGATATTTTAAAAAAGCCTTTTGTTAACTCTATCTTGCGAAAAATTCGCCACACTTCTGAGCAGTCCGGATTGTTGCCAACGGAAAGGCGTAAGAACCTGCGTCAAGCTTTTACTTCCGATTCCCAGGCCCTTATTCAAGGGAAAAAAATTCTCCTGGTGGATGATGTCCTAACGACTGGGACAACGGCAAATCAAGCGGCCAAAGTTTTGATTGCAGCAGGTGCAGAGAGGGTGGTAGTCGCTGTTCTTGCCAGATCTTTTGGGCGATAATGTTAATCTGTTTGGTTTGATTGGTATAATAGGATTAGTAGGATAAAGCTTGATAAAATAAATGATACATCGGAAGTATTCGATTATTTAATATAGTTCAGTTTTTTAGCGATCAAATTTTTGACACCTGCCGGTTATGGGCAATAACTTAATTAAGTGGGATGGGATTGAAAAACTTACAAGGTGTTCAGAGGGTAATCAAATGCTAGGCCGTTGGATTTTATCATGTGCTTTTATTTTGGCTTGCGGAAGTGTACAAGCTTCTAGCTGGGCTGAAAGTATGTTCAATGAGTTAAACAAAGACTTCGGGTCTGTCCCCAGAGGGCCGACTTTAGTTCATCATTTTCGTGTGAAAAACAATACCTCCGAAACGGTTCATATTTCAGGGGTTAGAGTTTCTTGTGGGTGTGTTAGTGCTTCTGTTCTTAAAAATCAGATTAGTCCCAATGAAGAAACCTCGGTTATCGCTCACATGGATAGTACCAGGTTTAGTGGCTCCAAAAGTGTTACGGTTTATGTGACTTTTGATAAACCTAGGTTCGAGGAAGTCAGACTTTTGGTCCAGGCCTATGGAAGAAATGACTACGCAGTTTCCCCTGAAAATTTTAATTTTAATGAGATCCGAAGGGGTAAAAGTGCAGAGTCTAAGATTACTCTCAGGTTTTATGGCTTTCCAAATCTTGAAGTGGTCGATGTTAAAACCGAAAGTCATTATTTAAAAGTAAAATATGATTTAATTAAACGCGAAGGAAATGATGTTATCTATGAGGCAACTGCCATAGTTCGTGAAGATATTCCGGTTGGTAAGTGGTTTTCTGATATTTTCTTTAAAACCAATGTGGGCTCAATACCCATGATTAGGGTGCCATTGAATGTTCAGGTTGAATCAATTTTGACTGTTAGCCCATCTAATCTTTCGCTTGGGACCGTGAAAATGGGTGATACCAGCGATCGAAAGATCGTGGTTCGTGGTAGCCAGCCATTTACCATCCTTGGATTGGAGGGGTTGGATGATAATTGGGTAGTTAAGGAGTTTTCCAAGGAAAAGAAGGAAGTTCATGTAATAACCCTTAGTTTTAAAGCCAATAAAGAAGGGGACTTAAAGCAGAAAGTATTGATAAAAACCGATATTCCTGAGGCTGGAAATGTCGAATTGAATGCCAATGCTTTTGTAAATCGTTAAGTTTAGTCAGACTTTAATGGCGAAGCGGTTCGAGAACCTTGTAATCTTTTGCAAGAGAGTCTCGAACCGCTTCAGGTTTTTCAGTACATTTTTAAGATACACCTTTTGCAGGAAAAGTTTTGCAAAAAGGTATCTCCCTAGCCAATTGGATACTTCTATGATCGGTGTTCGTAGATTTAAAAAACTGCTTGTTGCCAATCGCAGTGAAATTGCAATTCGAGTATTTAGAACTGCAAGTGAACTGAATATCAAAACGGTTGCAATATATTCCCATGAAGATCGGTTTGCGCTTCATCGCTTTAAGGCAGATGAAGCCTATAAGATTGGAAAAGCAGGGGAACCCATTCGTTCCTATCTTGCGATTGATTCAATAGTTGCCTTGGCAGCTTTACATGATGTGGATGCAATACATCCCGGCTATGGGTTTCTCTCCGAAAATGCTGACTTTGCAAAAGCAGTTATCAAGGCAGGAATTGCGTTTATTGGGCCGCGCCCTGAAGTCTTGATGAACTTGGGCGATAAGGTTCAAGCTAGATTACTTGCCCAACGCGCCAAGGTTCCAATTCTTTCAGGCAGTGATGCTATTTCAGATATTGGTCAAGCTAAAAATATTGCCAACAAACTTGGTTACCCGGTCATCATCAAAGCTTCGATGGGTGGTGGTGGTCGGGGAATGCGAGTAGTTGAGTCCGAGGCAAAATTGCAAGATGCCTTAGAACAGGCGCAAAGGGAAGCAGGTGCTGCGTTTGGTGTATCAGATGTCTTTATCGAGAAGTTTATTCGTAAGGCCAGGCATATTGAAGTTCAATTACTTGGTGATAAGCACGGAAATCTATTCCACTTGTTTGAACGCGACTGTTCTGTTCAGCGAAGGCATCAAAAGGTTGTTGAAATTGCTCCCGCATTTAATTTAAATGCTGAGACCCGTAAAGGCATTTTGGATGCTGCAATTGCCATTGGTCGCGAAGCGGGCGTGGATAATGCTTCCACAGTCGAGTTTTTAGTGGATGCGGAAACCAACAAGTTTTATTTCATCGAGGTAAATCCGCGTATTCAGGTTGAGCATACGGTTACCGAGCAGGTGTCTGGCGTTGATCTTATAAAAAGCCAGATCATGGTTGCTCAGGGGCTACCTTTGGGCAGCCCTGAAATTGGGTTTAATAACCAGGCGGATATCACCTTGCGAGGCTATGCAATACAGTGCAGGGTTACCACGGAAGACCCCCTGAATAATTTTCTTCCCGATTATGGCAAATTGAGCAATTATCGTTCTGCCAGTGGCATGGGGATTCGCTTGGATGCAGGGTCAGCATTTACAGGTGCGGTAATCAATCCCTTTTATGATTCATTATTGGTCAAGGTAACGGCCAGTGCCCTCACTTATGAAGATGCGGCCCGAAGGATGCTTCGCAGCCTAAATGAATTCAGGATTCGTGGAGTAAAAACGAATATTCCATTTCTTATCAACCTGGTTAACCATCAAGATTTTCTCAAGGGTTTGTGTACCACAAGGTTCATAGACGAAACCCCGACTTTGTTGGACCTGCCTGTGCGACAAGACCGGGCAACAAGGCTGTTGCGTTATTTGGGGGAAATTATTGTCAATGGTCATCCTGATATCAAACGGGGTAAAGTTGGTAGGGAATCGGTACCGCAAGAGCCGGACTTGGGCCCAAAGGTTTTGGCTTCGATTGGAAAAAACATCCCCAAAGGTACTCGAGACGTATTTAAAGAGCTTGGAGCGGTAAAGTTTTCCCAGTGGCTCAGAAATGAGAAAAAACTTTGGATTACTGACACAACATTCAGGGATGCCCACCAATCATTGTTGGCGACAAGAATGCGTACCCGAGACATGCTTCGGATTGCGCCTTTCTATGCAGCCCGATTAAACGGATTGTTTTCGCTTGAAATGTGGGGCGGTGCAACTTTCGATACTTCCATGCGATTTCTTAAGGAATCCCCTTGGGATCGCTTGGTTGAAATGCGTGAAAGGGTTCCTAATATTTTGTTCCAGATGCTGCTTCGTTCTGCGAATGCCGTTGGGTATACCAGTTACCCAGATAATGTTGTGCAGCGCTTTGTAAAAGAAGCTGGCATGGCTGGGGTGGATGTCTTTCGCGTTTTTGATGCTCTTAATGGCATTCCCAACCTGCAGCTTGCAATTGAAGCTGTAAGAGATTCTGGCATGATCTGTGAGGCTGCAATCTGCTATACGGGAGATATTCTCGATTCAAATCGGTCAAAGTATAATCTTGCTTATTATGTGGATTTGGCAAAACAATTGG
>RFZJ01000271.1 GCA_009920765.1 Planctomycetota bacterium
GTGCCCAGCGAAAAACTGGTCCCATCTTCAAGCTTCACTAGAAGTGCACCAAGCTTCCCCTTGTGCTTGCCTTTGCCGGGCTGATGTCCCACCACCTCAGCCTCGGCATCATGAAAAGTTTTCACCTTAAGAAGCGTGGTGGAACGGCCCACTTCATAAGCTGAGCTTGGCTGCCTTAACATCAGGCCTTCACCACCCAACCCTTCGATGCGAGCTAGTTCTGCCTTTAGATGATCGATCCCCTTGCAAGGTTCATGTTCATGCAGTTCGATGTATTTAAGCTTTGCTGATTTCAGGAAGCTAGAAATGAAAGCCAATCGTTTTTCAAATCCACCTGCGCAACCTGGGGCATCAAACACACGCAGGCGAATTTCCTGCCAGTGATCGCTTTTATCCTGCCTGCGCACTATGCTTACTGTCTTTTGAAACATTTTCCTGCCCAACCAAAGTTCACCATCCAGAGGTTCGCCTGGCAGGCCCTTGGTAAACCAGTCCGGGGCATGAAGCTTTGAGCCAAGCCTGCTTAATAGTTGCGTGCCATCCCAGTAGGCACGAACGCCATCCAGCTTTTCGCTCATCCACCAGTTGGTAGGATCGACAAAGTTATCCCAGGAATGCGCCAGAAGAAGCGGCGGGCCCTTTTTGTTATCTTCCGCAGTGCCAGCTTTCTTGGTTTCATCTGCATCATTAGACTCAGCTTTTGCATTAGTGGCGTTTTGGGTGCGTGCTTTTTCAACCTCTGCGCCCCGCAGTTTGATGAGATGCTTGCAGGTACGGCGCTCGATGGCAAGAGATTGGTTTCGCCAGGCTGGGCAACTGCATGAGTATACGCCACCCGAGTTTTTTAAAGTGTAGGGCTTAACGCCCGAGCCTTGCATCTCAATTGATTCGCCATCTTTAAGGTCTTGCATAGTTGGGCCTTATGTTTTCATGGTTTTATTTAAACAACGCTGCGCCTTAAGAATGAGATTTCGGGAATAAATAATCTTGACGTAACGCAACTATTTTTTCTTGGACTGTTTTTCTTTAAATTCCTCGACTATCTTTTGAAGCTTTTTGGGAATAACTAAACCCCCACTATCGTCCGAAAAATAATGCTTGGATTTACTTATTATTTCAACCGCTTCTTCACTTAGGTTCTTCAAACCGTTTAAATAAATCCCAATTGCGCCCCGTTCCAACAAATTAACAAATGATTTTGCAGCAGCACCACTTAAGCTTTTCAAAGCTGGAAGACTTAAATATTCTGGACATGGTTTGCACAAAAATGCTATTGCCTTATCACTTAGATTTTCTAATTTTTCAAACGATACAACTTCCATATCCCACCATTGGCTTAGTAATTTTGCAGCAGAATCACTTAGGCTTTTTATTTCAAATAAAGTATTATCTGGAGATATTTGCCACTCTCTAATTGCTGAAAAACTCTCATGGATATG
>RFZJ01000272.1 GCA_009920765.1 Planctomycetota bacterium
GGAATGGATCCGTCGTAGTTGTCAATTGCAGTCGCACCAGGTTCATACGCGGAGTAGGTGTTGACTTGTTGCGCAGATGAAGGAAATGACGCTGCGGAACCCCATATAATGCGCACAGCGCCGCTACCACCTCTACCGCCGCCAGAGCCGCTAGAGTATGAACCGGAACCACCACCGCCTCCACCGAACGCGCCGCCAGTAATGGATCCAATTATTATACTTGAAGATTGTCCGTAAATTTCGCCGTTAAAGCCGCTGGCACCACCTGAACCGCCGCCGCCACCATAACCTGGACCAGAGGCAACGCCGTCTGTACCAATGCCGTATATACCCACACCACCGCCACCAGGTGTTCCATAAGTTGAACTATAATATCCGCCTGCAGCGCCTGCACCTGAACCAGTCGGTGCAGCGGTACCGTTTTGTTGACCAGTTGTTGCGTCTGCACCATTGCCCCTATAACCACCGGCACCAGCGCCAGGAAAAGACCAATTTCCTTGATAAGCGGCATCACCACCGCGACCACCGCCATCGCCCACAAATCCTCCGCCATAACCTGGAGTTGAACCATTTGAACTAGAACCGCCATCACCGCCACCATATCCAGCAACAATTGATACGTCATAAAAATAACTGGTACCTCCGTCTGATGTATTATTTGTAGCATTTGCAGTAGAGGGACCGCCAGCGCCAACAACAACCGTATAGCTTTGTCCTGGAACGACGGCGATATTATTTTTCCAGCCGAGACCGCCGCCACCGCCGCCACCTGAAGACCACTGATATCCGCCGCCGCCACCGCCACCCACGGCAACCGCACAGACTGAAGTAACGCCTTGTGGAGCAATCCATGTATACGTACCAGGAGTAGTCCATTCCGCGTTGGCTAAACCGTTCGTCCATTCAATGAAAAGAGTATTGGAACCAGTTAAAGAAATAACAGGAGGCGTTGTATCGCGAACAATGACGGTTCTAGTAACAGGAGCGGCGGCGTTACCTCGCTCAGTAACGTTGTAGATTACCGAGTAAGAACCAATCGTTCCAGTGTTAACATTAGAAGAGTCAATTATAATGCTGCTAGAAGGAACCGTGGTGTTGTCATAGTTGTCAACCGCGGTGGCACCAAGCTCATATGTGGAGTAAGGTTGCGGATTAGCACTCCATTCAATATAGAGGGGGTTTGATCCAGTTAAAGTAATGACAATTGTGTGAACAATGACGGATCTTGTAACTTGTGTTGCAGGGTTACCATGCGCGTCAGAAACACTGTATGTTACAACGTATGTTCCAGTAGCTGCCAAGTTAACCGCGGACGAATTGATAACGATATTGCTAGAAGGAATGGATCCGTCGTAGTTGTCAATTGCAGTCGCACCAGGTTCATACGCGGAGTAGGTGTTGACTTGTTGCGCAGATGAAGGAAATGACGCTGCGGAA
>RFZJ01000273.1 GCA_009920765.1 Planctomycetota bacterium
TTCACGAAATTCTAAAACATCGTTTATCTGAACAGGAACCATGAATGTGCTTAATTCATGATAACCATCTGGCCGCTTACCTGAAATTTCCAGATAGAAATTCAGCTTGGCATTGGCCCAAACCTGCAACCCATCGGTGATGGAAACCATGTGCATTTGAAAAGCTGCTTTCATCCTTGAAATCAACCAATTTGGTATTATATACCGCATGCCTTTATATAATTGGTACTCAAATACCCCGTGCCCTTATTAGGACTTTCCGAATTTTAGTTTTTAATACAGAAGCTCGTCAAGAGGGATGCAGGCTGCAACCAAGCAGGCGTGCTACTTG
The DNA here is from genome assembly GCA_009920765.1 of Planctomycetota bacterium. Taxonomy (GTDB): domain Bacteria; phylum Planctomycetota; class Planctomycetia; order Gemmatales; family Gemmataceae; genus UBA969. Next base: position 332 of record RFZJ01000273.1, read on the forward strand.
GTCTGGTCTTTGCCGGGAATCAGCTCCCGGTTTTTCAACCAGCCAATCAAACGGTCTGGCCAGCTAGCTGTTTCCCCCATCTTTGTTGCAAGTCCCACGCCATGTCTGCCTTTTTCGTAGATATGAAGCTCTGCGGGAACTTTGTGTTTTTTAAGGGCAAGGTAGAACAAGATGCTGTTTTCGGGTGGTACTGCCGTATCTTCATCAGTGTGAAAAAGAAACGTAGGCGGGGTTTGGGCAGTTACCCTGGTATGGTTACAAAGGCTTTCCACCAGCTTGGGGTCCGCATCTTTGCCTAATAGGTTATTTCTAGAGCCCATGTGAGCAAACGGTGGCTCCAAAGTGATCACTGGATAGCAAAGAATCAAGAAATCCGGCCTGCAACTGACTTTATCAATCGCATCCGCAGCTTCGGGATTACCAGCATCAAACTGGGTGCCAGCAGTTGATGCAAGATGCCCGCCTGCAGAAAAACCCCAGATTCCAATCCTCTTTGTATCCACCCCATAGCTGGTTGCATTCGCCCTCACTGTGCGTATCGCCCGTTGGGCATCCATCAAGGGGGCGGGATGGCGATACTTTGGCCCCAATCTGTACTTGACTACAAATGCTGAAATACCCTGTAGGTTTAGGAATTCCGCAATCTCTTTTCCTTCATGGCTAATCGCCAAACCGCCATACCCACCGCCAGGGCATACCACCACTGCTGTACCGTTTGCTTTTTCCTTGGCAGCTAAATAAAGGGTCAAAGAAGGTTTATCTTTATCTTCGGTACCCATTGCGCCAGGGGCACCATTTGGCCAAAGTGGGATGGTTTGCGGTTCCACATTCGTTGCCAAAAGGGCAAAAGTGAGGAAAGTTGGCAGTGAAATCATGATTTTTCCTAAAAAAGAAAGAATAGTTGAAATAATAATTCCGTTATTACGAAAAATACTATATCTCGAGAAGGAATTCGAGAGATATAATAGGAAGAGTTGGTGATTTGTAATTTTCGGGGGCGATCCGGTTTCGACCGGGCTTACGGAAATGCAGGTTGCGTGCCGTGGTTGATCAGATGGCCACGTAAATATCTGATCAAA
>RFZJ01000274.1 GCA_009920765.1 Planctomycetota bacterium
TGCTGGTGATCGTGTAGGTAAGTGCATTGGCTGCGGTATCGGCATCAGTAACCGTGAAGGTTGCAGCAGGTATTGCGGTTCCAAGATTAACTACTTTATCGGCAACTGGAGTGATGACCGGAGGTTTGACAATTTGAATCGGAACCACCTGGGTGATGGTGCTGGTTACGCCGCCAACAGTATAAGGTGTGCTAATGGTCAAAGTATCTGAGTTGATGGCAGAGTAGGTTACTTCATCAAAATTGTAAACCAAACCTGTAAGAGCGGCATTGATGTTCGCCATGCTACCGGTAAAAGTCATGGTGATATCATTGGTGCCATCGCCCGTAGTGAATGTAAGCCCGGTGGTTTGTGAAAGAGAGAAAACCCCCTTGGTCACCGTGAGGGTGATGGAAAGCGGTTCGGGGTAGCCATTGGATTGAATCCCCAAGCCTTCAAGGGCTGCATTATCGAAGGTAAGGAGTTGATCAAAAACAACAATCTGCTTGCCTGGATTCTTCAGACTTGGAATGGGTGTGCCCACGCGGATGTTGTTGCGTGTATTGTCTGCAATAACAATGGTGCCATCCGAAAGGAAAACCATTTGTCCTGTATTACCAACCGTAGCTGCAGTGTTAACAGCAATGACGCTGCCCGCAGTGCCCGTGCCCATGATGGTGGTAGTGTCAAAACTGCTGATTAACGACAAGGTATTTGAAGATAACCCAGCATAGAGGTTGCCTTGGGCATCAACACCAACAGCAGTTGCACCACTGGTGTAATTAAATAGTGTGGTAACCACCCCTGCAGGCGTGACTTGCCGATAGGATAGGTTGGTGGCATCGTTAACCACAAGATTGCCAGCATTGTTGATCGTCAAGAAGGTGGGCAGATTAAAGCGGGCAACACTTCCCGTGCCATCGGTGGTACCAGTAAGGCCGGAAGAGCCAGCTATGGTTGTAACTTGACCACCTTGAAGTTTACGAATGATGCTGGTGGTTTTATCGGTCCAATAAACAATACCAGTGCTATCAACAGCAATGCCTGTTGGGCCACGCATCGTTGCAGAAAGGGCGGCACCATCAAGGCTGGAGGCTGTTCCGGTGCCCGCAATGGTAGTAACATTGCCAGCGCTATCTATTTTGCGGATACGATTGTTGCCAAAGTCTGCTACATAAATGTTGTTTGCAGAGTCAATCGCCAAGCCTTGCGGAGAATTGAACTTGGCGGCAGTGCCTGCGCCATCTAAAAATGCGCCGACTCCACCAGCGCCCGCAAAGGTGGTAACCACACCTAAAGGAGTGATTTTTCGAATGAGGTTATTCGTGGTATCGGCAACGAAATAGTTCCCGGAAGAATCTTTCACCAAGCCAGAGGGGCCGCTAAAACTAGCACTGGTTCCTGTTGCGTTTGTGGTTCCTGCAAATGCG
>RFZJ01000275.1 GCA_009920765.1 Planctomycetota bacterium
AGAATCATTGCTTCAATGGAAAATGTATGCTTTTGAAAAACTTGGATCGTGGTCTGAGTTTAGTTGTTTAAATTATCTCTACACTAAAGAGAGCAATTGGAATCCACGTGCTCGGAATGGTAGCCACATAGGAATCCCACAAGGTAAGAGTAAATGGCTTGCTACTGTCGGTGCTTACAAGCAGATTGACTGGGGTATCAAATACATCGACCACCGCTACAATGGCGATGCGTGTCTTGCGATGAGGCACTTTAACTCAGAGGGCTGGCATTGAGCGCACTAAAGGATTCTGGATCTACTTCACTGTGGCGCAAGATTCGACATCGAGTATTGGTACGAGATCAATTCGTTTGCCAGTATTGCTCGATGGAAGCCACAACAGTGGATCACATCATTCCACGTAGGTTAGGTGGCACAGATGAGCCTGATAACCTCGTTGCTTCGTGTACGAGATGCAATTACAGCAAGGGGGGTAGGTTTTTTGTGAGCGCACCGACACCCACGACCCCCCTTGGTTCTTTTTGTCCTGAAAATGAATCAAAAACGCACTATGCCGTTTGAACTGGAAAATAAACCAGTTGCTCCGGGTAACATCGTTTGGCTTCGGGATGATTCGGTTCTAAAGGGGGTTTCAACTCCACGAATTCATCACAAACTCAATGATTTACCTTCCAAAGGCGAAGATTTTATTCAATTTTGCAATGAAATTGGATTCCCATTGCTACCTTGGCAGAAATTTTTAGCAATCCACGCGATGAAAATTAAGGATGATGGTCGCTGGGCGCACCCAGAAATTGTGGTTTTACTAAGCCGTCAAAACGGCAAAAGTACCTTTATGGCGCTGCGAATTTTATGGGGAATGTTCAGAAACGGAGAGAAATTACAGCTCGGAACAGCTCATAAACTAACAACCAGCAGTGAAATCTTTTACAAAATCTTGGATATGATTGAAACTAATCCAAAACTTGCTCCTTACTTCGAAAAGAAATTTGAATCGAAAGGTTTACAGGAAATCCGGTTAATAGATGGAACGCGATACATCATTCGAGCCAATAACAATGCTTCGCGTGGTATAAGCGCTCCATCAACAATCCATTTAGATGAAGTTAGAGAATATAAAGACGAAGATGTTTGGTCTGCAATGCGGTATACCCAAATGGCTTCCCCAAATCCTCAAATTTGGATCTATTCATCTGCCGGAGATCAGCACTCTGTCGTTTTAAATAAATTAAGAGAGCGTGGATTAGCCGCAGCTTCTGGAAGCACAGATCCAATTGCATTTTTTGAATGGTCTGCTGAACCTGGAATCAAAATAGATCCAGATGATAAAAGATTTTGGAAAGCAATCGCCCAGGCTAATCCCTCTCTTGGATACACGAT
>RFZJ01000276.1 GCA_009920765.1 Planctomycetota bacterium
TTCAAAGTCGTGGAAATGCAACTGACATTGATGGAACAGTTGATACCTTTGTGGTTACGGAAATTATCAGTGGAAGCCTGAGAATAGGGACTAATTCCTCAACAGCATTGCCGTGGGATGGGTCCAATTGCATTATCGATACAACTCATTATGCTTACTGGATTCCTGATACAGATGCCAATGGTTTAATCTCAGCCTTCTCTCTGGTGGCTCGCGATAATCTTGAAATGGTTTCTAGTTCTCCCGTGGTGTTTCAGGTTCAGATTCAGGCCAACAACGACACACCTGTAGCTAATGATCAATCCATTTCGCCAATAGAAGATACCACTTATACGGGTACACTTGGGGGTTCAGATGTTGATAACACCACCTTGACTTACACAATCGGCATCCTGCCCACCAAGGGTGTGGTCACGATCACCAACGTAAATACGGGTGCATTTACATATGTTCCCAACCTGAATGCCACGGGTGTAGATTCCTTCACATTCAAAGTGAACGATGGTACCGTTGATAGCGCCCCCGCAACCATCAGCGTAAATATTAGTGCGGTAAACGATACGCCTGTTGCCAATGCACAATCCATTTCACCAACAGAAGATACCATTTTTACGGGTACACTTACGGGTTCAGATGTTGAGAGCAGTGCTTTGACTTACTCCATCGTAATTCAACCCACCAAAGGGTTACTTATTCTAAATAACCCTGTAACTGGCGAATTTACTTACCTTCCCGATCTAAATGCCAATGGTGCAGATAACTTTACCTTCACGGTGAGTGATGGTTCTGTGAATAGTGCCGAAGCCACAGTAAGTATTCAGATTACACCAGTCAATGATTCTCCAATGATGGCAAGTTTGGGATTTGCAGGAATTGAGGATACAACTATTTTCTTAAACTTTGCGAATTTCGCAAATTCCTTTACTGATCCTGAAAACGCACCCCTTGCAAGTATTACCATCATCAGTTTGCCATCCACTGGCACGCTGAAGCTTTCAGGAAATGCTGTAAACATTAATCAGGTCGTTTCTGCTGATGATATTAACAACCTGGCCTACTATCCGCTTTTAAATGATAACGGAACCAGATATTTTACATTCACCGCTTCAGATGGTGCTCTTTCATCGGAAATTACAACTGTTTCATTGGTTATTATTTCCTCCAATGATACGCCAACGTTGCAGATTCCAGCAGCAATCACCATCACTGATACCTCTGCTACAGATAGCTTTGCAGTGAGTAACGGCAGTTTGGTGGGAGCGGATGTTGATTCGAATACGACCCTGACCTACAGCATTACAGGTGGAACTGTAGCGGGTACAGTAGTGACCAAGGTTGGTACTTATGGCAC
>RFZJ01000277.1 GCA_009920765.1 Planctomycetota bacterium
AGTGGCGCTGTTACCACTTCAGGTTCCGCTACTGGAGGTGGCGCTAATGGTGGCGATATCGTAATCGGAAATTCTCCCAGTAACGGTGCTGTTCTCCTATCAGGCAACATCAGCACCACCGGTACTGGTGATATTTTCTTGGTTAGTGGAAAAAGCCTTACCGCCAATGGTACGGTAACCACTTCCGGCACTACCGCTGGATTCATTGCTTTTCAGGCGTATAACGCTTCTACCATTGCAATAAACAAAGCCACTTCTGCAGGTACCGGAGCTAATGTTACATTATTCACACAAGGCACTGGTGCAATTTCCGTTGCAAAAGATGCAACGATTACCGCAGCCGCTGCAGTTAATTTTGATTCTGGTGCCACCGGTGTCATCAACATCGCATCAGGCGCTAACATATCTGCTGGTACCAATGTAGATGATGGATCAAGCGCTGGTACCTTGAACCTGGGTGCTAATATCACCACTACTGCTGGTAACATTAGTATCGACACTATGGCAATCAACCTGACCGGTGCAGTTGCCTTAAAGGCGCAAGGTGTATCTAAAGCAATTACCCTTGGTGCGGTTAATGGGGCACAAGCGCTTAGCTTGAATAATGCTTCAACCACAACTGCAGCAATTACAACTGGCGCAATCGGGGGCACTACCCCACTTACCAGCGTTACCGTAGTTCAAGGTGGAAATACCACTTTTGGCGACCTTAACGCTGCTAGTGTCGTTCTTACTGATTCCACAGGCACCATTAATTTTGGTGGTAATACCGTTGTCACCAAGAGCCTGACTACCGCTGCCAAGGCTTACGGTGTTACCTTCACGGGAGCCACCACGGTTCTTTCTGGAGCACCTGTGTTCTTGAACACTGGTAACGTAAGTTTCTCTGGTACCACTTCGTTGACCACTGGCGCAACCATCACTGGTACTGCTGCTACCACGGTTAACCTTGCTGGCACCATCGTTTCAGGCGGAGCCTTGAATATCGGGGCTTTACCTGTCACTACAACCATAGCTAATAACACCCAGTTGATCCTCAACTCCTCCAGCGCTGCTAGTACCTTTGCTGGCAAGGTTGTTCTTGGTAGTAGCAATACGCTTAGCCTTCTTGGTGTTGGCAGCTTGACATTGTCTGGCGATTCCAGCTCGACTGGTGTTGATGGAAATATCAATGTGATCAACGGCACCTTGAATGTTACTGGCAAGTTGGGTTCTGCAAATGTTACTTCCGCAACCAATGGCATCATCACGGGTGCTGGTGGTACGATTGGCGCCCTTACCGTTAACACCGGTACGGTAGCCCCTGGTGGTACCTTGACCACTGGTGCAGTAACCTTCAATGC
>RFZJ01000278.1 GCA_009920765.1 Planctomycetota bacterium
CCACGACCACGGTATATCAATTCAAACTGGCCGCTGTAAATGCAAATGGTACGGGTTTATTTTCAACCGCATCTGGAACAGTAACGCCGTACGGCCCGCCGGCGGCACCGATTATTACTAGTATAGTAGGAGGACATACGCAATGTACAATATATATTACATATCCGGGGACTAATGGGGCAACTATAACAACTATAAATTATTCTTATTCGGTAAATGGCGGAAGTTGGTCGAATTTTGTAAATTTGGGAAATAATTCGGCCGTTGGTTCTTATACATTTTCGGGGCTTGGAGTTGGTTGGAATTATAGTGTTATGATTCAAGCAGTAAACAGCGCCGGTGCATCGACTAATTCAAATGCTATGTCTGTAATAATAAATGCTCCAGGTGCTCCTACTGCACTTACCGCTACTTCTACGGGACTTGGAACTGCAAGTATAGCATTTACTCCCGGACCATTAAACGGGTATCAAACTTCAAATATGGTATATCAATATTCATCCGATAGCGGTACAACATGGTCGTCCATTATTACTCGAAGTCCCGCGTCAATTTCAAGTCCATTAGCTATTACTGGGTTGGTGGCTAGTACCTCATATATATTTAAATTAGCTGCTATAAATGCGATGGGGACGGGTCAATTCTCTGCATCGACTAACTCAATAACTAGTCCAATTGATTCTCCTCCTTCCGCTCCCACAATCACGTCTGTTACTGCCGGGTCTGGTCAAGTTTCAGTGGCGTTCACTGCAGGATCTAACAGCGGATCAGCGATCACCAATTACAAGTATTCCACTAATGGTGGTTCGAGTTATACGAGCGCAGGAACAACTGTCAGTCCTATTGTTATTTCGGGGTTGACTAACGGCACTGCTTATACGGTTATTATGAAAGCCGTGAATGCGGCAGGAGATTCAGTGGCATCTACAGCATCGTCATCGGTTACGCCATACACTACTCCCGCTGCGCCTACAATCACATCTGTTAGCGCTGGTTCTGGTAGCGGTCAAGTTTCTGTTGCGTTTACTGCCGGCTCCAGTAACGGATCAGCGATCACTAATTACAAGTATTCTACTAATGGTGGTTCGAGTTATACAAGTGCAGGAACGACCGCCAGTCCTATTGTTATTTCTGGTCTGACTAACGGCACTGCTTACACAGTGATTATGAAAGCCGTGAATGCGGCTGGGGATTCGGCGGCATCTACAGCATCGGCATCTGTTACACCATACACTAACCCAGCTGCTCCTACAATCACATCTGTTACTGCTGGCGCAACTAACGGATCGGCGATTACTGATTACAAGTATTCTACTAATGGTGGTTCGAGTTATACAAG
>RFZJ01000279.1 GCA_009920765.1 Planctomycetota bacterium
TTTGAAGGTGCCAAATACAGCATCCTGCCTTTGCTTACAGGCACGATTATGGTGGCAGTCATCGCTGCTGTGCTTGCTTTGCCAATTGGTTTAATTTCTGCAGTCTATCTAAGTGAATACGCCAGCAAACCTATCAGGCTTTTATTAAAACCCACCTTGGAACTGCTTGCGGGCATCCCCACGGTGGTGTATGGTTACTTCGCAGTATTTGCGATCACACCATTGCTTCAAATGTTTATTCCTGGTCTTGATCCTGTCACCAACCAGCTATCCGGGGGGATCGTGGTTGCAATCATGATTCTACCCATGGTTGCCTCTTTGAGTGAAGACGCCATGCGCATGGTACCCGGATCTTTGCGGGAAGCCTCATACGCTTTGGGCGCAACCAAATTTGAAACCTCTACAAAAGTAGTTGTTCCTGCTGCTCTCTCAGGCATTCTCGCTTCTTTTCTCCTTGCAATTTCCAGAGCCATTGGCGAAACCATGGCTGTTACTCTTGCTTGCGGGGGCCAACCAAAACTGACCCTTGATCCCAGGGAAGGCCTAGCAACAATGACGGGTTTCATCGCACGCATCGCCCAGGGCGATGTTCAGCATGGTACAACCCTGTTCAACAGTTTATTTGCAGTAGCTGCTGTGCTTTTTGTTGTAACGCTTTCGATGAATATGCTGGCGCAATGGATCTTAACGAAGTACCGGCAGGTATACCAATGATACGGGCTAGAAAAAACCACCAGGGTGAAGGCCTTTCCCTAAGTCGCAAGATTGCAGACCATGCATTTGCATGGCTTGCTTTTGGTTCCACCTCTATGGCATTGGCTCTTTTGCTGATGTTCTTCCTTAGGTTGGGACTGGATGTTAATTCATGGTTTAAACTAATGCCCGAGCGTATTGCCAAGTTTAATCTTGAGATTGAACGCAGGGTTCAAGATTTTGATGCAGAGACAAACAAGGAAATCGCAGAACTTAAAAAAGAAAAAGAAACCCGCATCAAGCAAGATCCAGCTAATGCGGTTAGTTTGGCAAACCGCTACGAAAAGGTGATAAGCAAAAAACTTGAAGACAGGGCACAGACCAAGCTAGAGATTGAATCCAATTTAAAGACGGATAAACGCACCGACTTTTCTTATTTTGGCATGCTGTGGCATTTTATTTCTGCAGGGCCAAGCAGTCAGCCCCAAGATTCAGGTATCCAAGCAGCCCTTTTAAGCAGCCTTCTGCTAGGTGCAATTACAATTTGTGCCGCTATCCCCCTGGGAGTTGCAACTGCCATTTACCTTGAGGAATACAGGGCACAAAGCTGGATTGGTTCGATTCTTCAGCTAAACATCAACAACCT
>RFZJ01000280.1 GCA_009920765.1 Planctomycetota bacterium
CATGTATTCAGTTATGTAATGGCGGGTGCTGGAATTCGCACTGCTCAGGTTTATGGCTCAAGCGACAAAGATGGTGCATATCCGAAAACTGGAATGCACGAACCCCAGGATCTTACCGCTACTATTTTTCATCTGATGGGCATTCCTTACGATGCCATTTATCCCAACATTGCCAATACCGGTAGAAATGTTCATATAAGCAATGGCGAACCCCTCGACGCAATCCTTGGTGAAAAACCCGCAACGATGCTCCGAACCCAACCCACAGGCGATATTGCATTCGTTCCAGAGTTCAGCGATGCATTGTTGCTTAACACAAGCTTTGCGGATACGCAGAAAAAATCCCAACAGGCTGCTTCAGAGGCAGTTCCTTTGCAGCTTGCAGGCAATGGTAAGCGCTTAAAAGGCTGGCAGGGTTTCCCCTTGGGCAATGCATCCAAAGGATTTGACATGGGAGTGATTCTGCAGCAAACTCCTCTGGAAAAAGGCACCGGCAAAAATCATGCTGTGATTGGTATTATGCCTGCCAAGGGAAAGAAGATAAAAGTTAAGCAAGGGGATAAGGCGTTCTTAGCTCAAGAGATCCGAAACTTCAGGGCAGGGCATTACACCTTTACGATTGCTGCTGCTACTGGCGGTTCTTCCAAGGAACATTTCGATCAATACTTCAAACCCCATTTTACTTGCAAGTTGGTCATTTATCGGAATGCTGATGCGACTAAAAATGCTCTGCTCATGAAGCCTGCGGAATCGATGGAATTTAAACCCGAGTATGCGGAAGGGCCAGATTTTAAGGTTCAGAAATTTGTGCTCGCAAAGTTGATGGATAGCAGAGTGCCCAATGTAAACTTCAGCGTCGGGTTGGGGTTTGGTATTGCGGTGATCATCGAAAAAACATCGCCTGGCATTCTGGAGCTTCCTGAAAATTTCTCTGCATTCATCAAGGTGGACGAAACCAGCCTGGTATTTAACCCCCGTGTCCGTAATGATGATGTTCAGGTTTAATCAATTCTTTTGCCTGACCTCTATTTGAAACATTGGTTTTCGCTTGATGTTTTGCTTTGATATCAGAAGATGAAGCAACATAAATTCCTAAGTCAACCTTGTTGAAAGATTTGCAATGAATGCATTAATGTTTCTTTTGCTGTTGAACTGCGCAGGCCAAACCAGCGCACCACCTATGGATGAGGCAAAGCAGCTTCGTGATCATGTGAAGGCAAACTACACCAAGTACGAATATCAAATCCCGATGCGCGATGGGATCAAAATATTCACCTCGGTTTATGTGCCCAAGGATGATTCTAAAACTTATCCCATCATGCTTAATCGAACGCC
>RFZJ01000029.1 GCA_009920765.1 Planctomycetota bacterium
CCTTTAATGACAAGAATAACCCAAGCGAACAACATAAACTTGAAAGTTCTTCTTCACAAGTATCGCAACCCCAAACACCAAATTATACTTATTCTGAAAAACCACAAAATTCGACAACAATCATCCCTTCCTTGGGAACCGAAGAAAATATCAAGGTCTTGCAAGTTTATAATTCTTATATTGTAATTGAAACTGATGAAGGGGTTTTAATTATTGACCAGCACGCTCTTCATGAGCGCATTTTATATGAGCAATTAAAAATCAAGCTTACTTCCGGAACTTTGCCTGCCCAAAAATTATTAATTCCAGAAACTATTGAACTAGCAACTTTTCAATCCGAAATGGTTTTGTCGCGGCAAGAAGAACTACAGCAATTAGGTTTTGAGATAAGAGGATTTGGCGGAAACACAATTCTCCTCGAAAGTTACCCTGCTTTACTGGGGCGAAAATCGCCAAAAGCTCTTTTTAACACAGTAATCGAACAACTTTTTTCAAAAGATGAAATCCCAAGTAAAGATGCTTTTTTTCATCATATCCTAAGCCTAACCGCATGCCACTCAGCAGTTCGATCTGGCGATAAACTCAATGAAACAGAAATGCAACTTTTAGCCAAAATGCGCCATTTATCAAAATCCCATTACCATTGTCCACATGGAAGGCCTACATCGTTATTGATCAGCAAAAACGATCTCGAAAATCAGTTTGGAAGAACCTAATTATAACACCCTAGAAAACCCAAGGTCCCCAGATTGCCCCGATTGACAGCTATATTATTTTTAAAAGTGCCCTAAAATATTGGTCTATACACTTTTGCTGATTTTTTTTAAACCATTGGTATGAAAGAAGATGAATTACCTTTCATTACTGAACGTCCCGATGTTGCACCATTAGCAACCATGGTTTTTTCTTGCCTAAATAAACAAATTCAGTCTTTCCCTATCTATGATACTTTTCTTGTAGGTACAGTTACTGGTTGCGAACTTAGATTGGCAGGCCTAGACCTTCCAGCACTTTTATTTCAGCTTAACTATGTAAAGCAAAAAGGTCTTTTAGTTCGTTCAATTACTCCACTATCAGGTCTAACCTTAAATGGGGCATCTTTTCAAGAATCCATACTAAAATCAAATGATAAATTAAATATAGGCAATTATGAATTTTCTTTTATCTTGGCTGATTCCTTGACAGTAACATCTCCCATCGAAAACAGTTTACCTAAATTCAAAGATAAGTTAACGGCCAGAAATAAAATAAAGGGAAAAGTTAAAAACAAAAGATTTTTATCCCGACTAATAAAAAAACTTAAAAATAAAATCGATTTGTTGAAAACCGATTTGAATTCATTAACAGAAAATAATCGCACAATTAGCGAACGCGAATTCAACCTCCTATCTCAACAAAGCATACTACTAACCGAAAAATCATCCGTTGATGATCAGTTGAACTTACAAATCATTAAAAACAAAACTTACTCTAAAGAAATAGAACAGCTTCGAGGCGAAATAGAGGCACTAAAAAACGCTGATTCTAAAAAACAATCAGCTAGTGATTCAGATTTAAAAACAATAACCGAGTTACATGAATTATTGGACAAGAAAACACAGAATCTACACGAGCGAGCCCTTGAAGTAGACCGCAGAAACGAAGAATTAGAAAAAAACAGCAGAGAACTTGAAACGCAGGCACTTGAAATCGATTCTTTGTATTGCAAACTCAAGGAAGATCGTAGGTTATTTGAAGAAGAATGCTATTTAAAAGACCAAGAACATGAAAATGCTATAATGAATGCTGCTGAAATAGAGCAACAAATGACAGAGATATTTCAATTAAAACTTTACCTTGAAAAGGTTAAATCACGTCTAGAGGAAAAAGAGGCGGCCTTAGAAAAAAAAATCCTTTCCCTGCAATCTTTTGAAACAGATTTAATTATCAAACAAGAAAATTTTGATAAGTCTAAAGCTGAATTGGTTAAACAAGAAGCGCTTTTATCCTCTGAACTCCAATTGATCAATCAAGAAAAAGAAGCTATTCAAAACAACAAAATTTATATCGATGGCCGAATACTTGAAATTGAACAAAAAGAATGTTCGCTAAAAGAGTTGGAAGCTTCATTTGCAACTCGCGAAAATAAAATCGAGGCTGATAGAAAATCACTAGAAGATGCCAGGAAAGAAATTGAAGATATTCAAAGCTACCAAGACAGCAAAATTAAACAAGCAGATTCAACCGAAAAAAATCTGGCACAAATGCAAGAAATCCTCCGAAAGAGAATTGAAGATATTCAATTAAAAGAATCTGCTCTAAACGAAAAGGACATCCTACTATCAAACCAAATCATCTCACTTCAAACCAGAAACGAAGAAATGGAGCAAGAACACAGTTCCCTTGTAATGCAGTTAACCGCAGCTAGGGATGAATTTGAAAAATCGAAAGAGGAATTAATCAAAAAAACCAACGACATCGATTCTGTAAAATTTAGAATGGAAGCTGAAAACCATGGGCATGAATTAATCAAAAAAGAAATATTTGAAGCACTCCAAAGACTTGAAGAAGAAAAAAACACTCTTGAAGTAATTCAAAATTCCAATTTAGAAATAGAAAAACACAAATTGTCCCAGGAAATTGATTTAAAAAATGAGATTATTAGTCTTAGTGAGAATATCCCAGAACTAATGGCAGGCGCAGAAAACTGTCTCTCCAGACTACTAGGTGCTCGAGATTTACTTCAAGAGCATCTCAAGGAGTTCCATGATTACGCTAAAATCGCCAGAGAAGAACTCGAATTGTTACTCAAAGAATCCCATGATCAACAGAACCGGGCGCTAGAAACTGAAAGCAAAATTATCAAGGCTAGAGAAGAACACCGCCTTTCAATTGCTTCTTTCAAGCAACAACTCATTGAATGGCAACACAATTTAATTGGAATCAAACTAGCACTGCAATCGGGCGAATCTGAACTGGAAAGAAAACAAGCTAAGTTTGAAACTCAAGCGCAAATACTACAACAACAATCAGAAAATTTATCCAAAAAAGAAACTACTCTTCGTGAAAAAGAAGGGGAAGTACTTGCTCAATCAAAAGAAGTTCAACGTCATCTGGAAGAAATGCGAATTTGGTATCGCAATAAAATCAAAGATTTATCTGGATTACCGTCAAGCTCGTTAACCTCTGGTTACTTCGACAACTCCTCAGTTGGCACCCCTGATTTAAAACAGCACCTTAGTACCCACCAGCAGGCCATATCTGAAATCATCGAGCCTTCAGACAAAAAAATCGGAGACCAACTGATATCTCTTGGTTTGGTGGATTCTGAAACGCTAGTTACACTCATAACCGAAGCTAAAAAATCCAGAAAATCTCTCAGGCAAGCGTTACTTAACGGTGGATATCTTACGTTTTATCAAATGGCACTTATTGAAGCAGGCAATATTAACGGCCTTATGATCGACCGTTTCAGAGTTATTGACAAACTTCCTTCAACAAGCAAGGAACATATTTTTCAAGTTTTCGACCCAATCAAGAAATCTGAATGTATCCTAAGACATCTTTCTGAATCAGAACTTTCTGACCCATTTCACCCGGACGAATTCAGGCAACGATTTAGCGCAGCTATAAACCTTAGTCATGAAAATGTAGTGTCTACTTATGAAGTAATGGAAATACAAGGCCGGCCGGCGGTTTTGCTTGAGTTTACACAAGGCATTAACCAATCTGATTGGATTTCATTCCAAAAGAAACCAGATGTTTGGCTGAATCTTGTTTTACAAACCATATCAGGATTGGCCTCGATACATGGTGCAGGACTAGTCTATGGAACAATACACGAATCATCACTAATCATGACAAAAGAGGGGATTATCAAATGGACTGGAACCGGTTGCCCAACATGGCTTGTTTCAATGGAATCGAACGAAGCACATAGCGTCGATACCGATATCACAAACCTGGCAATTGAAGTTTTAAAATGGTGGCACAACCATGGAGAAAAACAATTCTTAAGATTAACCATGGACAATAGCTTCAGTGACTACATAAAGTTTGTCGAGGAGATTGCAGCAGGAAAACAAAATGTAAATCTTAATGAATGGTTAATAAAAACAGCAGAAGAGTTACAAAAAAAAGCAGGCTGGGAATCGAATTATGCAGACTTTATAAAAATGAATCTGTCGGAAAACTTGGGCCAAACTCTTAAGCTTTCTGCATAGGGCTTAAGGATGGATTATTTTATCACCCATCAATCCACAATATTTTTCGTATTTATTTTTGGTATCAAATATAAAACCTGAGTTATTGAGAACCATATCCCAATCAATCAAGTCGTGATCAGCAAGGATAATACAAAGATCTTGCGATTTTAATAATTCCGGAGTTAAAAAAAACTCTCTTTGTGCACCAATACCAGACAAATTGTCAGTCACCAAAGGGTCATACCATTTCACATTGCAACCTCGCATTACCAGCAAACCTAAAATGTCAATTGCTGGAGACTCACGTAAATCACCGATATTTTTTTTATACCCCATCCCAATCAACAACAAATTGCAACAGTCGATTAATTTTGATCTTTCTCTTAAAAAAAACTCGATTTTTTTTACAATTAAATGCGGTCTTTTTTTGTTTAAGTCACAGGCAAGATTAATAAGCCCTGGATTTGAACCCAAACTCTTTAGTTTTGAGAGAAGATAATACGGGTCTACAGGAATGCAATGCCCACCAACACCTGGCCCCGGGTAGAACGATTGAAATCCAAAAGGCTTGGTTGCTGCAAGTTTGACTACCTCCCATACATCCAGGTTTAGTTCAGTACAAATCTCATTCCACTCATTGGCTAAGGCAATATTTACAGCACGATAAACATTTTCCAACAACTTCGATGCTTCTGCAGCTTCAATTGAACTTGCCTGATGAACTTCATCAAACAACTGTTCAAACAAAACCAAGGCAACTTTTGAGGAATTAGCATCAAGGGCGCCAAAAACTCTTGGAAGGGTTTTAGTGGTGAATTGGCTATTACCTGGATCTTCTCTTTCTGGACTAAAAACAAGAAAAAAATCGGATCCAGGTATATTCGATTCTTTCCCCAAAAGGCTTATGCAAATGCTGCGCGTGGTTCCAGGGAATGATGTACTTGAAGAAATCACTAAAATTGTTTTTTTTGCAATTGTTTTTATTGAAGCAATGGCTGAATAAAAACTTTCAAGGGTTGGAGCACCATTAACAAGTGGAGTTGGAACACAAACCCAATAAACATCGCAGGGTTTAACGCGAGTGATATCAGTGGTCACGGCAAATCTACCGGTCTCAAATAGTTCTTTAACCTTTAATGCAGAAATCGTTTCCAGATAGCTTTCACCACGAATCAACATTTCAACTTTTACTGCATTTGTATCGTAACCAATAACCTCAAAACCGGCATTGACTATACACTCTGCAAGAGGAAGTCCGGTGTACCCAAGCCCAACAACCATGATCCGAGATTGTTTTACCTGAAGTTGTTTAACAAACTGATTAAGCTGTTCATCCGAAATCATATTGAAGGCTGAAGAACCACTTCTTTTTCTTCAGTTCCATTAAATTTTTTGCAAAGATCTTTCTCAAAAAACTGGATCCGACTTATCGAATTAGCTTTTCCAGTTGCCACATTCACCTCAAGCAATACACCAGACATTCTGACATCGCTTGATGCAACTGTAAACTGATTAGGTAAAAATGAAATTGTAGTCGCAGTAACAGGGTCAACAGATCTCCCGAGAACACTATCATAAGGACCGGTCATTCCCAAATCGCAAATAAAAGCTGTACCATCACCTAAGATTTGTTCATCTGCAGTTTGAACATGAGTATGAGTTCCTAAAACTGCTGAAACTTTACCTTTCAAAAAGTGGCCCATCAGGTATTTATCAGAGGTAGCCTCTGCGTGTATGTCAACAATTACTATATTCGCAATCTTATTTACTTCGGGCATGAGCTTTTCTACAGCCAAAAAGGGGCAATCTACGGGCCGCATAAATGTTCGCCCCATTAAAGAAATTACAGCTACAGAAACCCCATCAATTGTGTTGGTAAAGGCAAAACTTCGCCCAGGAGAGGAGGGGGGATAATTAGCAGGTTTACAAATACAATTTTCGGAAATTAAAGTGTTGATTATTTCTTGTTTTTTATAAATGTGATCTCCCAATGTGAAAAGATCAACACCGGCTGCTTTTAATTTTTTAAAAATAGATGGGGTAAGCCCTGAACCTCCAGCCGCATTTTCTGCGTTGGCTACAACCAAATCAAGACACATACTTTTTTTAATAGCGGGCAGGTAAGTTTGCAAAATGTTGACCCCAGGAGTCCCAACAATGTCTCCAAGGATCAACACTTTCAAACACTTTGGCAAATTATTTTGCAATATCCACCACTCTTAATTCACGAATAACTGTTACTTTAATTTCTCCGGGGTAATTCATCTGGTCTTCAATTGCACGTGCGATATCATGGCATGTTTTTATTGCCTGCTCATCGGTAGTTCGAGTTGCGTTGGCAATAACCCTAAGTTCACGACCTGCTTGAATTGCAAACGCTTGTTCGACATCAGGAAAACCACAAGCGATTGCTTCAAGATCTTCCAATCGCTTGACATATTTTTCTAACGTTTCTCTGCGTGCACCAGGCCTTGCTGCACTTAAAGCATCAGCAGTTGCTACTAAAACTGTATAGATATGATCAACTGTTATATCATCATGATGACCGGCTATTGCATGTAATACATCTGGATTCGTTTCACCATATTTTCGAGCAAGTTCGGCACCAATTTTAGGGTGACCGCCCTCCATCTCATGATCTGCAGCTTTACCAATATCGTGCAATAACCCACATTTTCGGGCAAGCCTTCCATCCAATCCCAATTCATCTGCAAGCATTCCTGCCAAAAAAGCAACTTCAATGCTATGACGTAATACATTTTGACTATAGCTGGTTCGGAATTTAAGTCTTCCTAGCAATTGAATAAGTTTATCATTCAGAGGCCCCATGCCCACTTCATTGAGAGCTTCTCGCCCCATTTCCATAATATGTTTTTCCATCTCTTCCTGAGATTCTTTTACCACTTCTTCAATTTTAGTAGGGTGGATTCTCCCATCTTGAATAAGCTTCAATAAAGAAAGCCTTGCTATCTCCCGCCTAACACTATCGAAAGCACTAACCACCACTACGCCAGGCGTATCATCCACAATAAGATCAACCCCAGTCACATTTTGAAAAGTTCTAATATTACGCCCTTCGCGGCCAATTATTCTTCCCTTAATATCATCATTTGGAATATCAACTGTACTTACCGTGCTTTCAACTGAATGCTGTGATGCATAGCGTTGAACAGCCATGGCGAGAATTTTGCGAGCTGATTCCTTGGCTGAATCTTTAAGCTGATCGTCATATTTTTTTAATTTTTCAGCTACTTGTTTACTAAGAGTCCTTTCCAAGTTCTCAAAAAGCATTTTTTCGGCATGATCACGTGAAATACCAGAAATGTCCAGCAATCTTTTTTCTTGTTTTTCTAAAATCTCTGCAAATTTTTTGTTTTTTATTTCAGTTTCATTTTTACGATCTTGCAATTGATTCTGAAGAACTTCAGTTAACCGTTCTCTTTTAAGCATATCACGTGCTTTATCTTCAATTGCATCTTCACGCTTTTCCAAACGTTTTTCTTGATCACGTAAATCTAGGCGAATATTCTCAAAACTCTTATTGAGTTCTTCTTTTCTGCGAATAGTATCCTCTTTTGCTATTAACTCAGCATCCTTAATGATTTTTTCGGCTTTAGCTTTAGCTTCAGTTATTAAAGAATTATTGTCGGCATTTAAACTATTAAGCTTGGCTCGGAATAAAACAGTTGCTATTCCGTAGCCGATTCCGAGTGAAACTATTCCACTCAGAAAAATATATAAAATTTGGTCAGTAGTCACTTTTCACCTCTATTAATGAAATAAATGAGGATTTCGCATAAGTATTTTGCGAAAAAAAGAAAATGTAATTTAAGAAGCAAAAACCGTAAGAGACACTGAAACAAGTAATCTTTGAAACTAAACCAAATATTGGATATTTGTAACGATTATTAAATAAGTCATGAAAAAAACCTCAAAACAAAAAAAACAACCTGTTACAACCAACCTTTATCATAAATGGCTTAATTTTATGGTAATTTCTACACTTGTTGATCAGCTTAAACTCTTAAATATTAGGTTTTTAAGCACCAAAATTCATTTATGCTTCAAAAATACAGATACTTCTTTCTTAAAACCTCACAAAACATAAGTCTTTACCACACAATGAATTATTATGCAAAAAGTATGGCTATTTATCCATCATTATTATAAAAAGAAATAAATAAGGTTTACTGATGTAATAGTGACCCAAGCATTACCAACTATATTTGAATGCTTATTGACATTTTATTTTCTAAAAATAAAATAATTATTTGGTTATTTCGGAGAATATTATGAAAACATATATGGCTAAACCTTCTCAAGAACCCGAGAAAAGATGGCTTGTTATTGATGCTGCTGATCAAGTTGTAGGCAGGTTGGCTGTACAAATTGCTAATTTGTTGCGTGGCAAGCATCGTCCTGAATTCACCCACCATCATGATGCAGGTGAATTTGTTATTGTTTTAAACGCATCAAAACTTCGTTTTACCGGTAAAAAGATTAATACTAAAGTATATCGTTGGTATACACACTTCCCCGGTGGTTTAAAATCTGCATCCGCTAAAGACTGGCTTGCAAATCATCCTGACAGAATTATTCGTGAAGCTGTAAAAAGGATGATGCCTAAAACGCCTTTAGCCAGACAACAAATTATCAAACTTAAGATTTACGCAGGAACGGAGCATCCACATCAGGCCCAACAACCCGTGGAATTCAAAGTATAGCAATTAACTGGAGAAGATATCGTGGCTGAAACTAAGTCGAAAAAAACATTTTATTGGGGCACGGGAAGACGAAAAACTTCGGTTGCTCGCGTAAGAATATGCGAAGGCACTGGTAAAATTTCCATAAATGAAAAAGCTTTGGAAGTTTATCTTACAGAAGAAAAAGACCGCCAATTTGTTCTTGGCCCGATTATTCTTGCTGATATGGTTAAGCGTCTTGATGTTATCGTCACGACAAAAGGTGGCGGTATTTCCGGACAAGCTGGCGCTATAAGCCAAGGTGTTGCTAGAGCTTTGAAAGCAATGTTTGGCCTCACCGAAGCTGAACAACCACCTGTAACTGAACAAGAGGGTGCACCTATAACCTTAGCTAAAAAATTAAGAGACTCTGGCTTTTTGACACGCGATGGCAGAATGAAAGAACGAAAGAAATATGGACGTAAGGGCGCTCGAAAGAGTTTCCAGTTCTCCAAACGTTAATATTGTTACTTTATCTGTAAAAGAGCATGGATTTCAAGGATCCATGCTCTTTCCATTTTTTAACCCTCTGAAATAATCCGGAAAACCTTTCGATTTTTTTCTTTAATATTGATTCAGGACTTGGGTTTTGGAGCCATTTCAACCAACGGTATAAGGAAACAATTGTTCCTAAAATATCAAGCTTCCTGCATAACAAATAATCAATCGAAGATTTTCTGGAGTATGCATCCAACCCATTTGTCCACATTTCGTAATCATCACCAGCAAAACTTGATATCATTCGGGCAACGTCTACTTCCTTACAATCTTTTCGAATTGCGAAATAATCAACAAACCCACTAAGCTCATTATTCTCAAATAAAATATTCTCCCTTCTTGCATCACCCCAACAAAATTGAATTCCAACAGTTGGAGTTGGAAACACTTCAAGAATATCTAATTCTTGTCTAATCCAAAGCAAATGTTCAATTATGCTGGAAATTGGAAGAAATGAAATTAAAGAAAAATCCACAGAAGAAATCGAGAAGGAGTCAATTTCACGAAACCGATTTATCATCCCAGGAATTGGACCATATTCAGAATTATCTAGGCCTACCGCGCAATGAAAATCAATCAATTTATCAACACATTGAATCAAATTAAGTCTTGATTTATCGGGAACATTCCCGGGAATCCAACATGAGAGATCCCAGTATAAACCATTCTGATAAACAACCTTTTGATCATCTTTATTTGAGACAATTAAAGGAAATAAAACAAAACCACTTTTTCTAGAATTTTCAAGTACGGTGTGCGCTATTTGCAACGCAGCCAGAGATGATTGACTATAAGATTTTAAAGCAAATACACCTTCATCAGTAATAACTTTATATATAAATGAACCACTTAAACTTAAATCGGGAGATAAAACAGAAAAGGAAAATGGTTGTCGAATATTAAACTTCAAGATAACAGATTCAACAATCTTATCATTCATCAATTCATAAATATCATCAGGGTTTCGAAACTAGATCAGCATCAACAGGCTTAAAATCATCGATTTTTATAAGTGAAACATTATTCGAAGGTTGTTGCGCCATTCCTTTTAACAAACTAAGATTAACAACCAAACCAGGTCTAAAACCAAGAACAAGAACCATCAAAAGGCAGGCAAAAACACATAAATAACTAGGTTTAAAAGAGGTAATAAGAACTTTAGGCCAAATCGCAGGTTTGAAATAAATTCCAGATAAGATTCTTAGATAAATCCAAGAACCTATAGCGGCATTTAAAAAAGCGATAACCCCCAATAAGAAAAACAAATTGTGCGTTCCTTTGCTAAGTGCATCATCCCAACTATAAGGTACGCTGACACATCCAAATACTATAAAAAATTTAGCTAAAAACCCACCGGTAAATGGAATTCCAATCAAACTAAATAAAAACACAGCAAGACAGATGGCCAATAGGGGGTTTTGTGACCCAATACCAGCAAGATCATCCCAATCTTCAAGTGGTTTTTCTTTGGTATCCAGCAAATCAAGAACTGCAAAAATGCCAAAAGTTCCAAAAAAGTAAGCGATCAAATAAAAGAAAGAGGCCCCAATACCATCAACACCCGCTGCCAAATCAAGTTTTGGGGAAACAGCAATGCCCGCAAGGATGTAACCAGAATGGGAAATACTTGAATAAGCCAAAATTCTACGCAAATTTCGCTGGAGCAAACCAAGGATCGTACCGATAGTCATTGTCACGGTAGCTAAAATCCAAAACAAAACATAAATATTGTCAAGAGTTT
Organism: Planctomycetota bacterium; assembly: GCA_009920765.1. Lineage (GTDB taxonomy): Bacteria > Planctomycetota > Planctomycetia > Gemmatales > Gemmataceae > UBA969. The sequence goes on from RFZJ01000029.1 coordinate 11,166, forward strand.
TAGATGTGCCTGGCAAAGCTCCCTGAGCAAGAGCAAAACCAAAAATTCGAATAATAGCTGCAAAACCCGCAACTTTTGAAACAGTCGCAAGCAGTGCGCACATTCTATAACTTGTACCTTGATAAACATCTGGGGCATAAAAATGAAAAGGTACCATACTAATTTTAAAACCCAAACCGGCAAGAATAGCAATCATGGGTATGAGAAAAAGCAGACCTGAAGTGTTATCTATATCAACAGCAGGTTTATACCGATATCCATTACTTAATGCATCGGAAATCGCAGAAATATTTGTGGTTCCTACAATACCGTAAAGATAACTAAATCCCAAAAGAACTAACCCTGAAGAGAAGATTGAAAGGAAAAAATATTTCATTGCTGATTCAGCAGCTAAATCTTTCTTTCCATGCAAATAAAGCAGAACATAAGTAGGGATACTTATCATCTCAAGGCCAAGGAAAAGAATGGCCAAATCATTAGAAATTCCAACTATGGAGCAGCCTGTAACAAGAAAAATAATCAGTGCTAAAGATTCAAAAGTATATTCAGTTTGGGAATCACGCCAAAAAAGAAGAGAAAAAAACAACCCCATGCCCAACGAAAAGTGTCTAATGAAATTCGAATAGGTATCTTCAAGAATATTTGTTGAAAATAAAAGTGATTGATCAAGAATATCAGGCTTTTTTGAGAGGAGCAGGAAGTAAGCCAACAAAAAACCCAAGGAACTAATCAAAGCCCACGGATTGTTTTTTTTAACGAAAGGCCCGATTAGAAGTATAAGGCTCCCCAACAAACAAAGCAAAATCTCGGGCATCATGTATTGAATATAATTTGGAAACAAAGTTGATCCGCTCATTGATCCACCAAACCCAATCTAAAAAATAAGGTGCTCATTATTTATCCGTTTTAGGAACCAATAACAAATTATTTGCCTGCAAATTCAGTTTCGAAATCAAATGAATTTCAGGGCGAATCGTTTCAATCATTGGTTGGGGATAAACTCCAAGAAAAAGACATAACGCTGCCAAAGGAAACAAGAATAGTTTTTCAGTCAAAGTAATGTCAGAAACTGGATCTTCTTTCTTAAATACCGGTTCCAAAAGTTTTCCAAAAAACACTTTCATAACCATCGAAATCAAATACCAAGCACCAAAAACCATTCCTAAACTGCTGATTGAAGCTATAAATTTACCAGCAACATTTGGATTTCTAGTATCAAACATACCGAACAAACACATAATTTCCCCTACAAAGCCATTCAAACCTGGTAAACCAACACTACACATAACATAAAAAACACTTATACCAGATAGAACTTTTAATTTACTACCAAGCCCCTGAAGATCCTTGAATTTAGTAGTACCATATCTGGTATTGATACTTTCACAAATAAAGAAAAGAGCACCAACATTTAATCCATGATTTATCATTTGAAGATAACTACCAGTTAACCCAGTCTCATTCAGCGCAAAAATTCCTAGAAGACAAAAGCCTAGGTGACTAAAACTGCTATAGGCAAGCATCCGTTTCAAATCATCCTGGGCAATTGCACAAGCAGCACCATATAAAATTGCAATCATTGCAAGAACTGAAAATAAATAAGTACCGAATTCCCAAGCTGGTACTGGTAGCATCGGAACGCAAAGTCTAAGGAAACCAAAAACTCCAAGTTTTGCAAGTATTCCACCTAACACAAGAGTAACACCAGTCGGCGCCTCATAGTAGGCAGTAGGTTGCCACGTGTGAAAAGGGAACGCTGGAAGTTTAACCAAGAACCCTGTGGCAAGAAGCAGAAAGATCCATTTTTGACAAGACGTCCAGTAATCCAACCTTGATTTGTTAATTTCAAGATTAGTTTTTAATAATGGATTTATCAAATCCTTATCATTATTTGCTTCATAAACTTTTTTATTAAGTCCAACCTGAGTATCATGGGAGGCTGTGATAAGTTCAGGAATCGAAAAAGTAATAGGTAAATCATTATTATCATCAAGATGGTTTTGATTTAATGCAGAGACAAGTCCAATAATGCCTAATAAAGTAGCTAAGCCTCCCCCTAATGTATAAACAAATAATTTTTTTGCAGCATACTGTCGGTTGGGGCCACCCCACATTGCGATTAGGAAGAGTAGTGGGATCAAAGTTAATTCAAAAAACGCATAAAAAACAATAACATCAAAAGATAAAAAAGCCCCGATGGTGGAGAATTGCAACAAAAGCAAAAGTCCATAGTAAAGATGCGATCTTTCTCGTATTGAATTCCAGGTGGCAAGAACAGAACCTACAAACAAAATGCAAGTTAAAGGGAGTAAAAAGAGATTAAGACCATCAACACCAATGAAAAAACGTATTGAACCAACATCAGGCCGACCTTGGTATGCAGGTTGAAATCGAACCAAATCAAAAACAGTAACGCTTGATTCTAATGGCACAAAAGTAAGTTTTTCTTCAACAGAAACAGAATGTTTTTCAAGTAGTGGCAAATAATCCCAAGTTAGTTTAAGCGAAATAAAAAGATTTAATAAAAAAAAGCCCAAGGCAAGTTTTCGTGCAAACTCATGCCCTGAATTTCTAACTAAAAGGGTAGCTAATCCACCTGCCAGAGGAACCAATAAAAGAAGTAAAACTAATTGACTCATTTTGCACTACATCGATCTTGCTAGGGCTATCAGGAATACAGTCACCGCCAAAATCATCGCGAGGGCATAAAACTGGACCAATCCATTTTGAATGGGTCGAAACAATTGAGCAAACATCTTTGGAATATGGGCTATCAAATCAATAATTCCATCAAGAATGTACTGGTCAAAAATTCTTGCACAATAAAAAACAAAAGTAAGGGGGGTGATTAAAACCTTAGTGTAAATCTCATCAAAAAAGAACTTGTTTTTACTGAGTTCAATCGCAAAGTTTGATTTAGCTGAAGTTTGCTCGGAAATACTAGCACTTCCTTTACCGTAAAAGACAAATGCTAAAGTTAATCCAAATAACCCAGCAAAAGTTGCCAAACCAACAGTGAGCCAATCATGAGAATGATGGCCTTTCAATGAATAGCCTGGGATGTTCCCAAGGAAATTTTCAATGGAAAAAGGCGTAAAATTTGAAAGAAGAAACCCAATGCCTAGAGCAAAAACTGATAAAAGTAATAGGGGGTATGTCATCGATTTAGGAGACTCATGTACTTCACCATGACATTCATCGGGAAGTTTTAAATCACCCCAAAATGTCAGAAAGTATGCCCTAAAAGTGTAAAAAGCTGTTAAAAAAGCAACAAAGATACCCACTGCCCACATGAGAATATAAAACCCAGGATACATAGAAGTTTTAGAAGTTTCATGTACCACGCTTAAAATCTCATCTTTACTCCAAAAACCAGCAAAGGGCGGAACCCCGGCCAAAGCAAGAGCACCAAACAAAAAGCCAAAATGGGTTAGGGGTAAAACCTTTCTTAAACCACCGATACGCCTCAAATCTATCACATCATGCATTGAATGCATAACACTTCCAGCACTTAAAAAAAGCAATGCCTTAAAAAAGGCATGAGTCAGCAAATGAAAAATTGCAGCACTCAAGGCCAACATCGGAAGGTCAGTTTTAATATCAATCCCCGCCCCCAAAGCCATAAACATATAACCGAGTTGACTCATTGTGGAATAAGCAAGTATTCGTTTTAAATCAGTTTGAGTTAATGCAATCAACGCTGCTAAAAGACTGGTAAAGGCACCAACACCAATCACAACCATTTGCACTTCAGGCAAGGAGGAAAATAGCGGCATAAATCTTGCAAGGAGATAAACACCCGCTGTCACCATGGTTGCTGCATGAATAAGGGCACTTACTGGAGAAGGGCCTTCCATGGCATCAGGCAACCATACATGAAGAGGGAATTGAGCTGATTTTCCACAAGCACCTAGAAAAATTAATAAGCAAGCTAGTCCAATTCCTGAATCATAATTATCAAGTTTCAACAATCCATCAAAATCAAGTCGATATCCTGAAGAAACCCAAAGTAAGGCAAAGCCCAAAAATAAAGCAACGTCACCAAGTCTAGTAACCAAAAACGCTTTTCTAGCGGCCTTGCAAGCGGAAGGTTTTTCGAACCAGAAACCAATAAGCAAATAACTGCAAAGCCCAACGCCTTCCCAACCTGCATAAAGCAATAGAACATTATCAGCAAGAACAAGAATCAACATGGATCCAAGGAAAAGTGCAACAGACCCAAAAAAACGGGGATAACCTGGATCAATATTACCATGATGATCTCTCATGTATCCTGTTGAAAATACAGCGATAATTGTTCCTAAAAACGTAACCATTACAATCATGCCAGCAGAAAGAGGATCTAATCGCAAACTAAATTCGGCTTTTAATGAACCAGCTTTTTTTAAACTTTCCCCAACAAGATTTGGGTCACCGGTACGGAACCATTCAAAATAGGAAACAGCAACAGATGAAGGATTGGAAATATCGCTGGATTTAATTGCTTTGACCACATCGTTTAGAACGACCAAAGATAAAACAAATGAAATCAGCCCAGCTATAATACAGGGTAAATGAGCTTGTGAACGTAGAAACCTTGGGCCAAAAATAAAAGTAATAAAACCTGCAATAATTGGAATTACAGGAATCATCCATAAATACGCCATAGCATCATACATGGCTTGCATCCTCTTCTTTGGCAGGCCTTTGTCCAGCTACGGGAAGTGTAGGCATTGGTTGAATTTGATAGGAATCTAACAACATAACTTCTGGATCTTCATTTGGCTCAAGATCTTCTTCACGTAAATCTTGCCATTTGCTTACATCCAGAGAATTTTTTGCACGATAAAGAATAACAATAAGTGCTAGAGCAATCGCAGCTTCACAAGCTGCAACAGAAAGTATAAAAAGAACAAAAGATTGCCCTTGGAGATTACCTCTAAACCTGGAAAAAGCCAAAAAGTTAATGGCAACTCCTTGAAGCATTAATTCTGCACTCAAAAACATTGTGATCATGTTTCTACGGGAGACAAAACCAATAAGTCCAATACAAAACAGGATTGCACCTAAGATAAGATAAATTTTTAAATCCAACATAATTATGAACTCACTTTCGTTGGCAATTGGCGAACAATAACAATCGCACCAATAGTGGCAATCAAAAGTAACAACCCAGTTAGTTCAACCGTAATCAGTTGATCAGAAAAAATCAGTTTACCCAAGAATGTTGTATTATCAGCAGGCATAGCTGGCCTGCCGGAATTATCTTTACGAATCTTGTCTAAGGGCAAACTGGGATCGGCACCAGAGTTACTGCTAACGGCAATCGAGGGCCGCAATAAAGATCGGTGCTTTAAATAATCAGCTCCAATATTCACAAGGCTTTTAAGTGCAGATTTAATTTCAACAATATCTTCTGATTTGTTAACCATGAATGTACCATTTTTTTGGACATCAACTTCAATTCTTTCAACCCAAACACCGCTTCCACCCAACGCATTTTTAAGTTTAGTTACAACATAATTGTCGCCATTAATAACCTTGGCTTTAAGCTCTGCAATATCGTTAAGAACTAGGGCCTGTTGGGTGTCATTCACAATTCGTTCAATTTCATTACGATTACCAAAAACCGATTGAGATGAAAATGAATTGTTGAGAACAAAAACCAAGCAACCCAAAAGAATAAAACCAGTAATTGAGGAAAGAAAAGGTTCCCGACTCTCAGAATCGGCAAGATCAGAATTATGTTGTTTAACAAGCATGAGTAAAAACAGGAAAGTAACAATTATAGCGCCAGCATAAACAATAATATTGGCAGCCATGACAAATGGGGCTGCCAGAAGGAGAAAAATACCACCAGTGCTGGTGATTGTCAAAGCAAAGCAAATAGCACCACGAGCGGGATTTTGGGCAACAATCATCAAACAAGAACCAACTACAGCCAAAAAAGAGAAAATGCAAAACAAAATCAATTCAGGATTGAAAGAATAGGTTGAAAAAATTTGAACTGCAGCAATTATTAACGAAATCAAACCAGCACAATAACCAATTGGCCTGTTAGAAACCGCAATTCTTTTTGGTAAACACAAATAAACCGATAGCCACCCAAGTAGTAGCGAGAGGTTTGTCAAGGTAATCCAAGAATGGTCATTCATTAAATATTTCCCAGCCAAAAACAAAACAAGAAATAAATATAGTTTAAAACTTAAGTCTGCATCGAAGAAGAACCAGTAACCCCACTTGAAGCAGGTTCACTAGCAACACCTAATCTACCATGTGTAGTTCTTACAGGATCGGTTCCCATAGCAACCGTTTTATCAAAAACACTCAGGAGTTTTTCTTTGTTAAAAATCATTTCTTCACGGCTATGACCTGTTAGATCATAAAGGGTGGTGAGTTCAACAGCATCAACAGGGCAGGCTTGTTCGCACATTCCACAGTAGATACAACGAAGTTCATCAATAACAAAAACTTCGGGGTATTTTTCGCGATCAGGCCATGGGGAAGGGGCAGCGACAATGTCAATACAATGAGCAGGGCAAGCAGTGGAACACATATAACAAGCAACACATTTAACGCGTCCTTGATCATCCCTATTTAGTCGATGAACACCACGATAGTTTGCTGGTAACTGAGGCCTCTGTTCAGGAAACTGTTGAGTTACAACATCTTTAGAACCAAACAGTGTATTACCCATATGAGTTAAGGTAGTAACTAAACCAGTAAAAATAGCAGGTAAAAAAATCTGGTCCATCACACCAAATTCAGGAGATTTCACCCAAGTAATTTCTTCAGCTTTCATACCATTCCCTTTAAATAATATCTATCTGCCTGAACTTTCAAATCGTAGCTTGGAACCATTCTGAACAGAATACCCTGAACCATGACCCAAATAAGGAACACTTGATTTGGTTGAAGAGGCAGAAGGCTTTGAAATCCTAAAACCAATAAAACCTGATGCCAACAAAATTATGAGTGAGACAGGACACATCAACCAAATGGAGTACTGCCCAATCGGCTTAAAATGAATAATAAAAACAAGTATGGTAAAACTAGCTAAAGAAATAGGAAGCATTATTTTCCAAGCCAGATGCATTAACTGATCAAAACGAAATCTTAAAATAGTCCAGCGAATTAGCATGTAAAAAATTATAAAACCAATTGTTTTTCCGGCAGCCACACCAAATTTAAGAGCAATGCCAAAAATCGAAAAATCATTTGGATCGGTGATAAAAGGCAGGTGCCATGCGCCAAAAAATACAGTCATCATCAAAAAACTAGTGGTTATCATATGGGTGTATTCGCCGAATAGAAAAAGAGCAAATTTCATTGAACTATATTCGGTGTGATAACCACCAACCAACTCTTGTTCAGATTCTGGCAGATCAAATGGAAGTCGATTGCATTCGGCAAAAATTGAGGTTGCAAAAAGCACCATCGCCAATGGTTGATACAAAACATTCCAACCATAATCCACTTGGTGCTGAATAATTCGTTCAAGGTTTAATGATCCTGTTATAAGAACAACTCCAAGAACTGATAAACCAAGAGGTATTTCGTAGCTAATCAATTGGGCACTAGAACGCAATGAACCTAAAAGGCTGTATTTGTTGTTGGATGACCAACCACCAAGAATTACACCGTAAACTCCAAGGCTTCCTATAGCAAAAACAAAAACAATACCTATGTCAACATGCGGGGCGAGCACAAACTGTAAGTGCGAATTGTAATTTTTAATTTTGTCTTCAAATGAAACCGTTTTATTTTTTAGAGCGTGATTTCGGTCAGCAATAATTACAGAATCATAATCTGCCTTGGTGGATGGCCAGACTGCAAGTTCGTAGGTCGGAGAATTTTGGCGGTAATCAATTAAAATTGGAGGGGGACTAGTTGGCCCAAAAGGAACAACAACAAGAGCCATAAAAGCTGTTATAAGAGCGATTGCAGGCGCGAGCATAAAAAAGATTTTATCAACATATTTAGGTATCATCTCTTCTTTAAGAAGCAATTTCACACCATCAGCAATGGGTTGTAAAATTCCAAAAAAAGCTCTATTAGGGCCGACCCTGTCCTGAACCCAAGCAGAAATTTTACGTTCTACCAAAATGAGGTAGGCCACACCGCCGTTCAAGGTACCAAGAACTGCACCAATCAAAACAACAGTAATTAACAGTGAAAATTCCAGACTCATTCCAGTCCTTTCAAAACCTAAACTTAAATCAGCCCATGTTTTCCAAATGTATTCCATTTGACCCGAGTTTACCACCCGCCAATCGAGAAAAATATGGAATTGATTTAGCAATTTCTTCCCTGATACTCGTTGCTTGAAGTAAACCTTTTCGTTCAAGTAAATCTAAATAAACCTGTCCATCTGTTCGTACTTGTTTTAATGGCACACAAGCCCAGTGCAATTCCTGAGCCAAGCCCGCGTAGTTAACAAACGTCCCTTCTTTTTCTGAAAAAGCAGCAGAAGGAATAATATATTTTGAAGCATCGGTTAAAGCACTAGGAAAAAGATCCTGAGTAATGAGCAGCTTTATCTTTTTAAATAAACCTAAAAGATTATTATCAAACCAGGAAACCTCATCCCCTTGGTACCCGGCAGCAATAAACAAAGCTTCAGGTGTATTTTTATTCAAGTAATCAGCAACAAGAACAACATCTCCCTCAAAATGCCTTATGACTTGTTCAATACCTTTCTTATTTGGACATTTTTCGTTACGAATCGTAAATTTTACTTTGGAAGCAACAGAACCACGACTTTTTGGGTAGTGATCATCTACACCAACAACAGGAACTGGCCCCATTACCAATCTGGACTTAGGGGAGATTGATTTAACAAAAGTAGCAAGCAAAAACCCTTCCTCAACCGTGAGAAAAGGGGAAAGCATGACAGCAATACCAGAGGGGTGTTTGGAAGCAACAGTTTTAAGCTCTGAACGCAATGCAGGCAGGATTTCATTCCATGAAGTAATTTCAGCGCCAGAATCTGATTTCATAAGTGGCCTGGAAATACGATTAGATGAGTTAACATAATGATAACCCAACCGGCCATCGTCACACATAAAATAACCCTGAGCATCAAGGTTTTCCCGGGGGCGAAGTCTGTAGACAACGTTTTTGTTTGTATCTAAATGAATACTACAACCAGTAGAACAACCAGCACAGACGCTATCCTGCGTTTTCAAATTCCAAACGCGATGGGTATAAAGAAAATCTTTACTTGCTAAGGCACCTACAGGGCAAAGATCAACAACATTTGATGCAAGCTTATTGTCAAGAGGTTCAGTAGGAAAAACATCAATTTCAGAATGGCTTCCACGATTAACAATATGCAGTTCAGCCGTACCAGAGATTTCACGGGTAAATCTTACGCAGCGGGAACACATGATACAACGATCAGTAAAAAGATTAATATTTTTACCAAGATCAGGCTTATTCGGGGGTGTATTCTTATCATCCACCATACGGCTTTCAGCATTCCCGTAATTATAGCTATAATCCTGAAGTTTACATTCTCCAGCCTTGTCGCAGACAGGGCAATCCAAGGGGTGATTTAAAAGAATTGACTCGAGAGTTTGAGCTTGTGCTGATTTAGTTTTAGCAGTTGAAGTTTGAATTACGGTGTTATCTTTAGCAGGAGTCTGACAGGCAGGAATTACCCTTGGTTGCATAACAACAGTGCCATCTGGTTTTTTCTCTCCAACTTCCACCAGACACATTCTGCAACTAGCGACAACCGAAAGGGCAGGGTGGTAGCAATAATGAGGAATCGTTACGCCACCTAGCTCAGCAGCTTGAACAAGATTTAACCTCTTGTCTCCGATGTCAACAGCTTTGTCATTTATATAAACAGTGGCCATCCAAAAGCTCCGATTATAAATAGATCAATTAATGGTGCGCCATTTGCAAGTTCAAAGTTCTAACTTTCCTATCACCATTTTTAATATAAGACTCAAATTCATTACGATATTTTCGAATGGCATTTTTCACAGGCCAACCAGCTCCATCTGCAAGCCCACAAATCGTAGTACCAGGCATGGTACCAATTTGATTTCCTACTTCTTCAAGAATATTTAGGTCTTCAATCCTACCATGGCCTTTGCGAATTCGATCAATGATTTTAAACATCCATGCAGTACCTTCCCTGCAAGGGGTACACTGACCACAAGATTCATGGGCAAAAAATCTGCAGATATTATAAAGAACATCAACAATACTGGTCTGATCATCAAATACTGTGACAGCGCCGGTACCAAGACCAAGGCAACCAACTTTACCAGGCCCGTTAAAATCCAACTTAGTATCAAGCTCAGCTTCAGTCATAAAGCCCATGCTATTGCCACCCGGAATAACACCCTTGGCCTTGCGATTTTTCCAAACACCACCCCCATGCTCAGAAATCAATTCACGAACAGAAATTCCCATGGGAAGCTCGACAAGGCCAGGCCGATTCACATGGCCACTGATGCAATATAACTTAGGCCCATAACTACCAGCATCTCTTGGATTTGCCGGATCAGGCGCAATTCCAATTGATTTAAACCAATCAGCACCTAAATCAATGATATTTTTAACGCAGGAAACAGTTTCTATATTATTTACAATCGTTGGCTTACGAAAAGCCCCTTCGATTGCAGGAAAAGGTGGTTTAATTCGAGGCCAAGCTCTTTTTCCTTCTAAACTTTCAATTAATCCGGTTTCTTCTCCACAAATATAAGCTGCTGCTCCTTTATGCATTACGGCTTCGAGGTTAAATGATGAGCCTTGGATATTTTTACCAAGCAATCCTTTATCGTATGCCTGTTGCACAGCCTTTTCCATGGATCGATACGCATTACCATATTCATACCGGACATAGATAAATGTTTTACTTGCTCCAACAGCATAACTGGTAAGAATTATACCTTCTAAAACTTGGTGAGGATCTTTTTCCATCAATATGCGATTGTTAAAAGTGCAGGGTTCACTTTCATCAGCATTAATGCAAAGATAAATTGGGCCCGGGTGATCTTTAGGAAGAAAAGTCCATTTTAAACCAGTAGGAAAACCAGCCCCACCTCTTCCTCGAAGCCCCGAAGCTTTCACCAATTCAATAACTTGTGAAGGGGACATATCTTTGAGGACTTTTTTCAATCCAAGATAACCGCCATCCGAAATATATGAATCAATATTGTCACTATTATCTTTAGCAATCCTTTTCAACAGCACTGGTTCATATTTTGCCATATAAAAATCCTTAGCTTAGACAAACATCGCTCTAAAGCTTTTTTCGAATATCATCAATTAACTTGTCAGCATCTGAAACATTTTGACAATGTACATCGTTGATTAAAACACATGGGGCACCTTCGCATGCCCCGATACATTCCGCTTCTTCCAAGGTGAACAAACCGTCCTTGGTTGTTTGCCCAGGCGCTACACCCAATTTTGTTATTAATTTATTGAGCAGATCATCAGCGCCCCGGAGATCACATGCAAGGCTTCTACAAACCCATAGCCTACATTTACCCAAGGGGTTTATTTCAGTTTTAAAAAAACCATAGAAGGTCATGGTATCATGAATTTCAGCAGGACTAAGGTCTAGAAGGGCCGCAATATCAACAATGGCCTGCTGCGAAACGCAGCGATCTTGATCCTGAACCAAATGCAAAGCAGGCAAAGTAACAGCTTGCTTCGCAGGATATAGAAGTATCAAACTTTTAATTTTTTCAACAATCTCAGGCTTTAATGAACTCATCGGTCCAACTCCGCTGCAATGATATTAATACTGCCTAAAACTGCCGGAATATCACTAATTTGGTGGCCAACAATCAAGTGCGGAAACAATGAAAAATGAATGAATGAGGGTGGTCTTGTTCTAGCACGATAAGCCACACCGGTCCCATCTGACACTATGTAAAACCCCAGCTCTCCATTAGGAGATTCGGTAGCCGCATAGACCTCTTCCTTTGGGGTTTCCCATTTCCGATTGGTCATATGAAGTTCAAAATGCTGTATCAAACCTTCAATACTGCGATAAACAGACATCTGATTAGGCACTACAAATTTAGAATTAACGTCGATATTAATTGGGCCAGATGGAATGTTCTCTACTGCTTGGGTAATAATTTTGATACTCTGAACCATCTCTTCCATTCGGACAAGAAAGCGGGCATAGCAATCGCCCTCAGTGGAACATACAACTTTAAAATCAAAATCCTTATAAGCAAGATATGGTTGATCTTTTCTTAGATCGCGGGTAACCCCACTGGCTCTGGCTATAGGGCCTGTTGCACTACGGTTGATTGCTTCTTCCTTAGTTAGAACACCAACACCCTTTGTTCGATCGACAAAAATACGATTTCTTTGAAGAAGTTTCATTAAATCAGCATAAGCTGTGTAAAATACTTTAATAAACACACGAACTTTATTAATCCAAACATCATCGACATCACAAAGCAAACCACCTACTCTGGTGTAACTGGGGTGAAACCTCTGACCGCTTGCTGATTCAGAAATATCATTAATTTTTTCTCGCAAATTAAATGCGTAAAGAAACGCAGTAAAAGCTCCAAGATCTAGAGCAGCAGCACCGCAACATACAAGGTGGTCATGAATGCGCATTAATTCAGCAAATATTGTTCGAATGTATTTACAACGGGGAGTGAGATCAATATCAAGTAATTTTTCAACTGCGTGATGCCAGGAAATCTCGTTGGAAACAGGCGAAATATAATTCATTCGATCAACTATGGTTACATATTGATTAAAATCAAGGTGCTCGCCCAGTTTTTCAAATCCGCTATGCAGAAATCCTATATCAGGAATTGCGTGAACAACAACTTCTCCGTCAAGAGTCAGGATCAAACGCAACGTCGTGTGAGTAGCAGGGTGCTGTGGACCAAAATTTAAAGTCCAAAGAAACTCCCTTTCAGGCGAACTGGTTTCAGGTATGGCATCAGCCAAATGTAAAGGCATTTAATCCTACTCCAATATCACGATTCAGAACGAATAACTGGCAGAAAATTATGCCTTTCACCCATTCCACGCAAAGGGTAATCTTTACGCAATGGAAAAGCTACAAATTCATCTGGTAACAAAATTCTGCGAAGATCCGGGTGCCCATCAAACTCAATCCCATACATATCGTAAACTTCACGCTCCATCCAATCTGCACCCTTCCAAATATCATAAACTGACATTAATCTGGGATCAGGATCATCAAGATACGTTTTTACAATCAATCTTTCACCATTATCTACATTTAAAACCGCATACCAAATACCATAACGATGCGTTGCCCCATGTAAATGCAGATAATCGGCAGCAGAAAGATCGATTAGCATATCAAAAGAAAAAGTTGTTTTAAGGTAGCTTAAAATCTCAAAAACATGTGAACACGGAACAATAACCCTGTCATTATCCCTGAAGGTTGAAAATTCTAGATCAAGATTTTTAAACTGGGCGGTCAATTTTTCTTTGATATCAGCAAAGCTCAAAGTAAACCCCTTAAATTACTATATAGTTCTGGTTGAACTTCGAAAATTGGCGGGAGCCTGAACACTTTGATCTGGTGCCAGAACTTTACTTAGCGGCTTTGGGCCTTCGTAAACATTTCGCTTACCAAATTCTGTTCCAAAAATAGTTCCGGTATTTGCAATTTTTTCTTGAAGATCAATGATTCCTTGCAACAACTGTTCGGGCCTTGGAGGGCAACCAGGTACATAAATATCAACAGGAATAAATCGGTCGATCCCTTGTACCACAGCATAAGTGTCAAATACTCCTCCGCTTGAGGCACAAGCACCCATCGAAATGCACCATTTTGGCTCTGGCATTTGTTGCCAAATCCTTTGCATAACAGGAACCATTTTCATTACTACTCTTCCGGCAACAATCATTAAATCACATTGCCTGGGAGAAAAACGAAAAGCTTCAGCACCAAATCTTGAGATATCATGCTTGCTGGCACCTGTTGCCATTAATTCGATTCCGCAACAAGCAGTCGCGAAAGGCATGGGAAATAGACTGTATTTTCTGCACCAGCTAGCAAGATAATCTAATTTAGTAACAACAAAATTATCTTTCAAAAATTCTAGCGCCATTGAAAGACTCCCGCTTTCCAAGCATAAATATAGCCAATAAATAGAACAAAAACGAATAAAAGTATTTCAATAAAAGCAGGCCCAACAAATGCGGAAGGCAACGAAGCCATTCCCGGAGCGTAAGATGAAACAGCCCAAGGATATAAAAACAAAAGCTCGACATCAAAGACAAGGAAAAGAATAGCAATGAGGTAAAATTTCACATCAAACTGTTTTTTTGCATCACCAAAAGGATCCATTCCTGACTCGTAAGGCATAGTTTTAACGGATGTTTTTTTATTCGGGCTAAATATGTGAGAAACCGTAAGCGCAGAAATCGCAAACCCGAAAACAAATACTGCGTAAATAAAAATCGGATAATATGTAGAAAGATCAAAATCCATGACCTTAAAGCCTTTTCTTAAATCTAAAAACAGCATGTTCCATCATTAAAATCATTATAGTTAACCATAGGATTTAAACAAAGGAACATCGATAAAATTTGAACTAACTATTTAATAACAAATTCCAAACTAAAAATCATTCTATTTTTTATTTCCTCGAGGATGAAACTTGGAATGAATTAATTTAAGCCTATTTCTGTCAACATGTGTATAAAGTTGAGTCGTTCGAATATTAGAATGCCCCAACATATCCTGAACTGCTCGAAGATCAGCGCCTCCAGCCAAAAGGTGCGTTGCAAAACTATGTCTGAGAGTATGGGGGCTAATTTTTCCATTAAGACCTGATTTTAATGCATATTTTTTAACTTGTTTCCAAATTATGACCCGATTCAATGGCTTGCCCGCTTTGCTTACAAATACCATACTTGTGCTGGATTGAATCTTTACAAGCAATGGCCTTAAATTTTGCAAATAATCCTTGATTGCCAAAATGGCCTTTTTCCCCAATGGGACAATACGTTGTTTTCTGCCTTTTCCAGTACAGGTTATAAAATTCGAATCAAGATGAAGATCTTTAAGTTCCATATTAACGACTTCGGAAACCCTGCAACCAGTTGCATAAAGGCATTCTAATATAGCCCGATCCCTTAAAAAATAACGATCTTCCAAACTTGGCGCTTCCAACAACGCTGTTACAGATTCAGGGCTTAAAACAAAAGGTATTCTGGTCCAAAGTGCAGGCGCTTCAAGCAATTCAACAGATTGATTTATACTTTTTTCCTCCATTCGAAGAAATCGAAAAAAGTTTTTTAATGAAATTAAATGCCTTGCAATACTTGAATGGGCTAAAGCTTTTTCTTTTAAATACTCAACAAAATTCAAAAGATCATCAAGAGAAGGATTCATACATTTTGTAATTTTGCCCTCCAACGCCCACTCAAAGTATTTTTTAAGGTCACGCAAATAACTCACATAAGTGTTTTTTGAAACGGAACGTTCAGTTTTCAAAAAAGAACCAAAAAGTGTTATCTGAGCATTAAGGTCACCAATCGTTTCTTTAAAACTAGCCATATTTAACCTGCTGATAATAAAAGACTTAAGAGTAAAAACCACATAAGTTTAACAACCTTATTAATGATCTAATTTAAACTTAAATCAAAATAATGACCTAAGATCGTTAGAAATCAAAATGCTTTAGTTTAATGGAAGTAAACACCGTTAAAATTGGTACAAACCTAATTTCTCTGAATATATTTGCATTCAAGACAAATATTTTAAAAAAGAAAACTGTTGTTTTTTGGTTTAATGGTAATTCAAACATGTAGGGAGATATTTATGAATTACCGCATAATCATCATTTTTGGAAGTTTGTTTTTATTTGCTGGTTGTAATCATCAATCTCAGCGTCCAAGCACAGGCAGTTTCAAGGTGTTCGGGACTCTTCGCAGCCCAAAAAATCTCTATGATAGTCCTCCAACTGCACTTCCTGTTTATACACCTGCCCCAACTGGACTAGTGCCAGCACAGGCAGATCCTTTACCACAATACAATCCGCCCCCAAGTATCCCGATCCCAAACCCATCCCCTGCTTTAAACGTAATTCCAAACGGAACTATTTCACAAAAAATAAAAACACCCCAGAATTTTGGCTCGATTAAACTTCTTCCTCCAGAAACCGCTACCCATGAAACATTAAAACCAACTGAAGAAAAACCACCCGAATCAAAAGAACCCCCAATATCAAAAAATGAAGGAGTGTCAAAAAACCTAATTGGTAAAAACCAGCCTCTAGATATTCCAGGTTATTCATTAATAAATAATTCAATTGCAATCGGCTTGTTACCTTATCCCGATGGCATCGACTGGCTAGTTAAAGAAAAATTTAAATCTGCTTTATTCATTCACTCATCAACACAGGAAACAAAAGCCATTACTTCATTATTTGAAAAACGAGGAATGAAATTAAATTTATTACAACTGGAAGAATCAAATATAAGTGCAGAAAGATTTAATATTGAAATTTCAAAACTTCAAAATTCAACGCAACAACCAATTTATGTTTTCGATCTTGACGGTTCAATTGCAGCATCATTTTGGTTTGTGTATTTTCAAAAAACAACATTAAAATCTGAAGACGAGACATTAAGCACACTACTAAAACTAGGAATGAATCCAAACAAATCAGAACAAAGCAAAAGCATATTCAAGGCCGCCAAAAAACTGGTGTGGTAATCATGCTTAAAAAATCCAAAACCCTGGTTTCATCAATATATCCTGGGTCAGTTTACAAATTTGGGGACCTTGATGAGTATGAAGAAGCCATACTTAATCCAAGTGAAGAATTTATTTACGCAAGAGATGGACACCCAAATGCCACAATTACATCAAACGAAATCACAAAATTGCACGCTGCAGATTGGGGAATAGTAACAGGAAGTGGAATGGGTGCTATTTCAGCAGTTTTCTTAGGCATACTTTCATCGGGCACTAGGATAGTTGCAGGAAAAAGGCTCTATGGAAGAACACTAAAAATTTTAGAAAAAGATTTTTCTCGATTTGGTGTTAAATGCGATATCGTTGATGAATGCAACTTGGATGAACTTTCAACAGCATTATCAACACCTGCATCAATTCTTTTCATTGAAACCATTACTAACCCAACTTTACGCGTACCCAATCTTAAAGAAATAAGTTTACTTACAAACAAAAACAAAACACTTTTAGTAGTTGACAATACTTTTGCAACACCACTACTTTGCAAACCATTGAAACTTGGTGCAGACATCGTTATTGAAAGTCTGACAAAAATCATGTGTGGGCATAGTGATGTAACAATGGGGTTTGTAGGCGGAAAACAAGGTACACAAGAAAACATTATCAAAGCCGTAAAAGACATAGGTTTTCATGCAAGTCCATTTGATTGCTGGTTAATTTCTCGAAGTTTGGAAACATTGGAATTAAGGTTAAATCAAAGCTGTAAAAATGCTTTTGAACTCGCAAACTGGTTGAAATCAAACCATGGCCATGTTCGGGTTGACTTTCCAGGTTTAGAAAATCATCAAGATTTTGAAATCGCTAAAAAGCAATTTGGAAAATTACCAGGGCATTTAATTGCTGTTGATATTCCAAAAGGCAGGGAAGGTGTAAATATATTTTTGAAAACTGCAAAAG
Source organism: Planctomycetota bacterium (assembly GCA_009920765.1). Lineage (GTDB taxonomy): Bacteria > Planctomycetota > Planctomycetia > Gemmatales > Gemmataceae > UBA969. Next base: position 28,786 of record RFZJ01000029.1, read on the forward strand.
AAATACCATTTTGCCCAAGTCTTGGCCACTCCTCTACAAGTGTAAGTCACTCCTGGAGCACATCTCACCGCCAATTAAACTCTGAACAGAAACTTAAACTAAAAATCACCGAAGGGCTTCTTAGAGTTTCAGTTGGTCATGAACCCATCGAGCAAATCATAAGTTCTTTTGATAAAGGTTTAAAAGCCGCAGAAGCCATCTAATCAGAATGATTCTTATCTTTATTAGATAGATAAATTTTTGTTATTATATCTGTCAATTCTGGCAATCTGTCCATGAGCCTTCTCAATTTCCGTGGCTTGCATGATTGCTGAGCATAAAGGGAAAGCAAAGGCATAGCTATGGTTGAATCCACATAAGCAGTTACTGTATCAGGAAGTTGAGATTCATCAACTTTCCCCCATGTCATAGCTTCCTGGGGTGTTGCGCCACTAAGTCCACCGGTGTCTGGCCTGGCATCTGTAAATTGAATAAAAAAATCATGCCCTTTCTCTTCAAGACCAAGAACCTCTTGAATCTGCGGTTCGGTTTGCAGGATAAAATTCTTGGGTGAACCCCCGCCAAAAATTAACACACCGCTTTTACCTTTAGTTTTAGCCTCATATACAATTGCAGCAGATTGATTAACATCAAGAAGGGGATTAATAGCCAATAGATTTCCCTCAAGCTGCAAGGCTGCAAGATTCATTCCGATAGAACTATCTCCGGGAGAAGAAGTGAAAACCGGTACTCCCGATCTATACGCAGCAGCAAGAAAACTTTTACCGGTATTTTTCGTCTTTTCTTCGTGAGCAGAAAGATATTTTCCAGCAAGGTGATGAAATTCAGCAGTACCCATTGTTTTCTGAAAAGCTTCACCTCGACTCAATTGACGAAAGAACAAATCGGTACCAAGCAAATTATCGTAATCAAAAACAATATCGTAGATTCGGATTACCTGATTGGCTTTAAGTTGATGATCATCCAAGCCAGGGCGAGATTGATGTAATTCCATTCCGAGTGCAAAATGAGTATCGTGATAAATATTTGCCCCTGTGCTTACAATCCAATCAATAAAGCCTGCTTCAATCATTGGAACAAGACAAGACATACCCAAACCCGCAGGTGTTAATGCACCACTAAGGGTTACTCCTACAACGCAATCAGGCGCAAGCATTTTATCGGAATAAATCCGACACGCTTCCCGGAGTCGACCAGCATTGTAGGACAAAAAAATATCATCAATAAGTTTTTTGCAAGAATAAGAATCAACCAAGGCTGGAGGTTCTATTTTTTTTTGACTTATTTTTTTTATAAACTCACTACACATTTTTTTCTTAATGGCCATACCTTCACCTTTTTATTGATAAAAAGCAACCAACTAAACTTGAGATATTAATTCTTAAAATCTTTAGAAAAAGATTCAGCACTTAATGATTTCCCTGTTGCATACTTAACCAAATCATTCCAAGGCAAAGATTTTCCGGACGAGAAAATTTTATTTCGCATAAAGTCACCAACTTTCAAATTACCCTCATAAATAACCTCAGAAGTCTTTTTCCCAGGATACAACTCCTTGGCAATTGAATGATGGACTTGCGAAGCAAAAAGTTCACCCAACATATAATTATGATAATAAACTGGTGCACTAACTATATGTATTTTACTTGCATAATCCGCTGAATTACGTTTTTCTGGCCTAATAATACCCTGATATTTAGTTACCAACTCCCACCATAATGAATTTAAATCCTGGTCTGGATTTTCATACATCGCTTTCTCAAAACGAAGCATTACCTGGCACCATCTTGAAAAAATCAACAAACGATGTTTTAGATTCTTGGATGCAGCAGCATCAAAACCCTCAGAATCCTCAACTATCAAACCCATAGCTTTCAAGAATGCAGATCGCTTTGTTAATCTTTCAAACATCATTGCCACACCTTCTGTTGTAAGGATATGACACTCAGACCTTAAAAGATAAGGTAGTGATGCGGGAATATTATTATTGTTAGAACTATAAACGGCATGACCAAATTCATGCAAAAGGGTTGATGCCCAATAATCATCTGGCTTCACATTTGCAAGAACCCGTACGTCGCCTGCCCTATCAATATCAGTACAAAAAGCATGGGGACTTTTGCCTTTTTTCTCATACAGATCACTGCCAGCAATGACACGATCAATTGGAAGACCAATGCCTTTATAAAATTTCTGGGATAGACCAAGTAAATCGGCTTTTTTAAAAGGGCCATCTAAATCAAAACCAAAAATGGCAGGAGCCTCTTGAAAAAAAGGATCATGGTAATGCCAAGGTTGCAATTCATTTTTTTTGATTTTAAAATTCAAAGCCAATTTAGCATCAATCTCGTCTTTAATTTGCAGAAAGGGTTCACGGGTAAGACCATCAAGTTCATCAAAAATTTGAATTAAGTCCCGACCATTTTGTTCGTTTAAAAAAAGCTGCATTTCATGATAATTGAAAAATTTTAAATGTTTAGCAATTTGATTTCTGGTAGCAATAAGTTCCTTTAAATCTTTGTCAAGGATATTACCCACTTTTTTACCAGCTTCCCAAGCCTCCTTACGAAGATTGGAATCTAGAGAACCCTTTAAAATCGTTCTAATATCATTCTCGGTGCTTTCTTTTCCTTGAATTACAGGCCTAAACGAATTAAAAGATTGTTCAACTTTATTTGACAAATAAGAAGATTTTTTAAGCAAATCCAAAGGAACTTGTTTTTCAAGATAAATTAAAAATAAAACATCAACGCTTCGGGAAAGAACTGGATCTGTTATTTTTGTTTTATTATCTTTAAGCAACTTAATCTCTTGGAATAGACCGGGGTTAGCCAACGCCTCATCTATTTTGTTTTGTGCTTTTTCTTTTTTTTCAAATGCAGATGAACTTCCGGTTGTATTTGCATCCCACCAGGCAAGATTAGCAGCAATCTCCAAAGGTTTCATGAGAAGTTCATGTTTTTCAAGAAAACTTTTAGCAGCCATATTCATATTTTGTTCACCACGCACATTGCCATTTATAAAAATAATGCCGAAAACAACTGACAAAAAAAGTTTAAAATCCATGACAACCCCTCAGGAAAATTATTTATTTGCTATTCCAGTATGATCTAAACATTATTATCCACAAAGAGTTATATGGTAATTTTCCAAAACAAATTTGCATATATTAAAAATATGCATTTTCGATTTTTAAGAGCACGATATGGCTGACAAAAGAAAATCAATTTTGCTTGTCGAAGACGACACTTCGACAAGACTTATAATTCAAAAAGGAATATCTAACTGGGGGTGCAAAATTCTCTCAGTTTCATCTGGCGAAGAAGCGCTACGTGTAATAAAAATCACAAATCCTGACTTGGCGTTGATTGACATTTCTTTACCAGGAATCGATGGAATCACACTTGCTGAAATCCTAATCGAAAAAAAAATGACCGCTGTAGTTTTAATGACGGCAGATAAAAACTATACTACAAATACAGTATTGAAACATCATAAGGTCATATGTAAACCATTTAATAATGAGGAATTAAAAGCTATTGTAATACAAACGTCATTTATATTTTGAGCAAATACATTTATGGATTAAATTTCTGAAAGAGATATTGTTCAAAATACTTCTTATCCAGCTTTTCGCCTGTTATATTTTCGCATAGTTTTCCCGGGAGAAACCTTTTACCTTGAATATGGATGTTCTTTTTAAGCCATTGGCGTAATTCAAATAGAATATCAACATTAAGGGCATTATTGTTCCATCCAATTACTTTTTTGGCTTTCGCAACAAATTGTGCTGCATAAAGGTTTCCCAAAAGATATGTTGGGAAATACCCAAAAAGTCCTGCACTCCAGTGAATGTCCTGCAAACACCCCATGGCGTCATTTTTGGGAGTTAAACCTAAGTAGGCCTCCATTTTAGTATTCCATGCCCCAGGAAGATCCTTAATGGAAAGTTTTTTTGAAAGTAGATCTTTTTCGAGTTCATAACGAAAAACAATGTGGAGATTATAGGTGACTTCATCAGCATCCACCCTGATAAAACCTGGTTGGACTTGATTAATTGCTTTATGAAAATCCTGTAATGGTATATTGGCTAATTGGGCAGGAAAAAATTTAACTGCAAGGGGATAAATAAAACGCCAAAACTCCAAGGATCTTCCAACCTGATTTTCAAGAAGTCGAGATTGAGACTCATGAATTCCAAGAGAAACAGCGGTTCCGGTGGGTAAACCAAAATGATCTGGATCTAGACCTTGCTCATATAAGCCATGGCCAGCTTCATGCAAAACGCCAAAAAGGCCTGTTGAAAAATCTGCTGGGTTAAACCTTGTAGTGATCCTGCAATCACCCGGACCGATTCCACAGCAAAATGGGTGGGCAGTCGTGTCAAGCCTACCGGCATTGAAATCAAACCCACAATAACCAGCAACAATTTCGCTGAAAATTTTTTGTCTTTGTTCAGGATAGTTTCCCAAAATCACCGACCGTTGATTTTCTTTTGAACATGAATTCAAAACTTTGATAATCGAATCTTTTAAAGGATAAAAAATGGAATCTAACTCTAGGGAAGTCGCTCCAGGTTCATAATCATCCAATAAGGCATCATAACTTGCATGACCATTAGCAAGACATTTGGCTTCCTGCCTTTTAAGATTAATAATTTTCTCAAGCCAAGTTTCAAACAGGGAAAAATTATTTTGTGACCTGGCATCCTGCCAAGCCTGCTGGGAATAAACCAATGTTTTTGAAAGTTCTTCAACTAGGGAAACTGGAATTTTATTTGCACGGGTAAATACACGAAGCCATTCTCTTAAATTAACACAAATGTCAGAATCTGGAGGAAAATTAGAAGATTCTGCTGCAAGCTCATGCAGGGCATCGCCAAGCCAAGAATCAGTAACAAGTTCGTGGTGCAATTTGGACAAAGCAGTATTTTGAAGTGCGCGAAGATCAGCACCGCCTGCTGGCATCTTCGTTCTTTCATCCCAGCCTAGCAATTCAGCACAAGACTCAATCACCCGGGCATTTTTAAAATGCTCTTTTAACTTTAGATATTTTGATTCAAGATCCATCAAGTACCTTGGCTTTAAGCCATGTTCATATTCATAAGAAATTCAGCATTCGATTTGCATTTCTTAAGCCTAGATACCATTAACTCCATCGCATCAACAGGATGCATATCCGCAAGGACTCTTCGAAGGGCACGAACCCTTTCAACTTCATCCGGATGCATAAGTAATTCTTCTTTTCGAGTACCAGATCTGTTAATGTCAATTGCTGGCCATACCCGCTTATCAACCAACCTTCTATCAAGATGAACTTCCATGTTACCTGTTCCTTTGAATTCTTCAAAGATAACTTCATCCATCCTAGAACCAGTATCAATCAATGCGGTTGCTAGAATTGTAAGGCTTCCGCCATTTTCAATATTGCGAGCAGCACCAAAAAACCTTTTCGGCTTCTGCATTGCATTAGAATCAAGGCCACCACTAAGTAATTTACCGCCCGAGGGTGCCTCGGAATTGTGTGCCCGGGCAAGCCTTGTAATGGAATCCAAAAGAATAATCACATCCCTGCCATCTTCAACCATTCTTTTGGCTTTTTCCATTGCTATTTCGCTTACATGAACATGATCTGCAGAAGGTTCATCAAAAGTGCTTGCTACAACTTCAGCGTTGGCGCTTGCAACTGAACGAACCATTTCTGTGACTTCCTCAGGGCGTTCGTCAATAAGAAGAACTATCAAATAAGCTTCAGGATGATTTTGTTTAATTGCTTGGGCAATGCGCATTAAAAGTACAGTTTTTCCTGCTCTAGGAGGGGATACAATCAAGCCACGCTGCCCTTTACCAATAGGCGTGATAAGATCTACAACCCTGGTTGAAAGTTCCCCGCTTGAAGTTTCAAGGAACAATCTTTTATTAGGATGAAGGGGAGTAAGGTCTTCAAAAACCACCGGGCGGGCACGCTCATCAGGAGCACGACCTTGTACAAGTTCTACTTGCATCAAGGCAAAATTATCCTGGCCTTCAATAGGCAAGCGAATAGGCCCCTCAATCATAAGGCCAGTTCGTAATCCTAACCTGCGTATTTGACTTGGAGAAACATAAATATCTTCTGGCGAAGCCAGATAATTGTGGGCGGCACTCCGTAGAAACCCATACCCATCAGGCAATACTTCCAAAGTGCCGGAACCTTTGACAGCATTTCCACGCTCAATCTGCCTTCGAACCACTGCAACAATTAACTGTACACGGGTCATACCAGTGTGTTCAGCAATACCTTCTTGCTCTGCATGAGCAAAAAGTTTAGGCATTGAAAGCCTGTATAAATCATCAAGCCTAGTACATGTCTGCACCTTGGGTGCTTGTGGAATTGGATTTGCAGGTTTATTAGATTCATTAGTGCTTGAAGGGGAAGCTTGTTCTGGAGATTTGCGAACTACTCTTTTCCTGGCTAGATTGCCCATCCCTTCGTCGCCGCGTGCGACGGACATAATTAATACTCCTAAGTGGACTTTATATAAATAAAAAGTGATCCATGTTTTAACAAAAAATTAAACCTGGTAGGCCAATAATTAGGTCAGCAAGTACCACTGTGCTTTGATGTTTGGTCAAATAACCAATTAAAGTGGTTTATCTTGAACAACGATAAATCGAACAAATTTAGATTATAAAGTTATTTGAAAAAATGCAAGTATATTTCTTAGTCTTTTCTTTAATCTTACCCCACAATAAGCAATGATCTTTTATATTTTAATAATTATATCTTAGCTTAATAAAACCATAATGGCTTAAAAATAAAATGACACCATTGAAACTATCTCGAGGCAAATGTCTTCCGCTTGGTGCCACCAAATTAAACAATAGCATCAATTTTGCATTGCTTTGCAGGCACGGCACTGAGGTTCATCTTGCTTTATTTACTCTCGATACAAGGGAACCCATTGCAGAGATAGTTTTACATCCAAGAAAAAGTAGAACAGGAGACCACTGGCATATCGCAGTAGAAGGCTTACCAGAATCTTTTTGCTATGGTTGGAGAGTAAACGGACCACAATCTCCAATACATCGATTTAATCCTGAGCATTTGCTTTTAGACCCCCAATGTAAAACCATATCCGGTGGATCAGAATGGGGTGTGAATGATGAATCCATGGCCCACCATACCAGTAGATTAAGTATTTTCACTAATAACGAAATCCCGCAAATGGAAGACACCCATTTATGCACTCCCATGGAAGACAGTATTATTTATGAACTTCATGTACGGGGATTTACATGCCATCCAACGTCCATGACCGTAAATCCCGGAACTTTTGATGCATTGATAGAAAAAATCCCTTATCTGAAAAATCTGGGTATTACAGCAGTCGAACTTTTACCTGTTCATGAATTTGACGAAAATGATTGCCCTTTTTATGACCCCGCTACTGGCCAAAAACATCGAAATTTATGGGGATATAATACTATTTCATTCAATGCCCCCAAAACTTCATACGCAAGTGTGGGAAATATAAACCAACATATTATTGAATTTCGCAAAATGGTTCATGCTTTTCATATGGCGGGAATAGAAGTAATCATAGATGTGGTTTTTAACCATACTGGTGAAGGAAATCATCGTGGCAGAACCTACAATTTTAGAGGATTGGATAATTCCACCTATTACATGGTCGATAAAGATGGGAATTATTTTAATTTTTCCGGATGCGGTAATACTTTAAATTGTAATCATCCAGTTGTAAGGGAAATGATTACGAACAGTTTACGATTCTGGGTTGCTGACATGAATGTTGATGGCTTGCGTTTCGACCTCGCATCGATATTAGGTAGGGATTATCTTGGAAATGTTTTAGTTGAACCACCTATAGTTGAAATGATTGCCGAAGATGGTGTGCTTGCTGATACCAAACTAATTGCGGAACCATGGGATGCTGCAGGATTATATCAGGTGGGAGTTTTCCCCTATGGCAGAAGATGGAGCGAATGGAATGGTCAATTTCGCGATGATATTCGCAGATTTTGGAGAGGAGAGCCTGGCTTTGCCCCCTTGCTGGCAACCCGTATTTGTGGAAGCTCTGATCTTTACGAATCTTCAGGACGAAAACCTAGGCATAGTTTGAATTTTATTACCTGCCACGATGGATTCACACTTTGGGATCTTGTCAGTTACAATGTGAAGCATAATTTTCGAAATGGTGAAGGAAATAATGATGGTTGTTCAGAAAATTTTAGCTGGAATTGTGGCGAAGAAGGCCCCACAAACGACCCATATATTATTGGCCTAAGAAAAAGACAAGTAAGAAATTTTTATGTAACTTTGTTTGTTTCTCAAGGTGTTCCCATGATGCTGGCAGGTGATGAGTTCTTGCGTACTCAAAAAGGGAACAATAATGCTTGGTGTCAAGACAATGAAATTAGTTGGGTAGACTGGACGTTTCTAGAAAAAAACTCCGACTTCCATCGCTTTACCAAAGAATTGATCAAATTACGACTTGCACATCCGGCCTTAAGAAGACGAACCTTTATGAAGGTTGGAGATATTATTTGGCACGGTATCAATCCTTTTTACCCTGATTTTTCAACTTCCAGTACTTTCATTGCTTTTGCTTTAAACGGATTAAAAACCGGCAGAGAAACCGATGCAGACTTCTTTGTTGCAATGAATTCTGGAAATGAACCTGCTGAATGCAAAATTCCTACTTCCCCTACTGGGAGACCTTGGCGTCGTGTAATTGACACCGCAAAGGCATCACCGCTTGATATTGTGGGTTTCCATGAAGCACCTAACGTTGCTTTTGAAAGCATTTACCCAGTGGAAGCAAAGTCTTGCTTAATATTATTATCTGAAAAATAAAGCAAAAATTTAAAGTTACCTTCTGTTTAATTTAGCACTAGCTCGAACAATCGCACGAGCCCGATCCTTAAGCTTTGACCGCTCGTTTGCTGATTTATCATCTAATTTTGATTCTATAATGGCTTTTGCCGAATTTACATCTAAGGATGCTAGCTCGGTAGCCCTTGGAGTTAAAACCGTAACTATATTTTTTGAGATTTGTACAGTTCCACCCTCAATAAAGAAAATAGAATCATTAGAACCATTACGAATCCGCAAACAACCAAAACCAAGCTTCGATACTAAAGCTGCCCGATTAGGGAGTATACCCATTTCGCCATCAAACAATGGAATAACCAACGAATCAGAGTCTTGGTCCACCAAGGCTTTTTCGGGAGTCACAACAATACAATGAAGTTTAGTTTGGTTTTCTGCCATGGTTTACTTACCTGCCGCCATTTCCTTGGCTCGTTCAGCCGCTTCTTCAATCGCCCCCACATAAAGGAAAGCTGATTCAGGAAGGTGATCCCACTTCCCTTCGCACAGTTCTTTGAAACTACGGATGGTATCTTGCAAAGAAGTAACCTTGCCTGGTTTTCCAGTAAAGACTTCCGCAACAATGAAAGGCTGAGATAAAAATCTTTCAATCCTTCGAGCTCGAGAAACCACTTGCTTATCTTCCACACTAAGTTCTTCAACGCCAAGAATAGCAATAATATCTTGTAATTCGCGATACCTTTGAAGAATTTGTTGCACCTTGCGAGCAACACTGTAGTGTTCAGCACCAACAACATTTGGATCCAAAATATTGCTATAGCTAGCAAGAGGATCAACAGCAGGATAAATACCTTTTTCGGATATTTTTCTTTCAAGATAAATAAATGCATCCAAATGCTGAAAAGCATTCGCAGGAGCAGGATCGGTTGGATCATCAGCAGGAACATAAACAGCTTGAACACTGGTGATAGCGCCCTTAGCTGTGGAAGTAATTCTTTCTTGTAACTCGCCCATTTCAGTGGCAAGAGTAGGTTGATAACCTACCGCGCTAGGCATACGACCCAGCAATGCAGATACCTCAGCACCGGCCTGAGAAAAACGGAAAATATTGTCAACAAACAAAAGAGTGTCCTTACCAGTGGCATCACGAAACCATTCAGCCATGGTAAGAGCAGTAAGAGCGACCCTAAGACGAGCACCTGGTGGCTCATTCATTTGACCAAAAACCATCGCCGTCTGGGTAATAACGGATCGATCGGTTTTACCTATTTTGGTTTCTTGCATTTCAAGCCAAAGGTCATTACCTTCTCGAGTTCTTTCACCCACTCCAGCAAACACGGAATAACCTTCATGCATTGTTGCGATACGGGCGATAAGTTCAGTTAGAATAACGGTTTTACCAAGACCAGCACCACCAAAAAGACCAGCTTTTCCACCACGCACCAGAGGTGTAAGAAGATCAATAACTTTGATGCCAGTTTCGAAAATTTCAGTCTTAGGAGAAAGTTCAGAGAAAGTAGGAGGCTCACGATGAATAGGCCTTGTTTCTGAAGAATTTACCGAACCCCGGCCATCAATCGGTTCACCAAGCAAATTGAAAACACGACCAAGAGTTTTTTCGCCTACAGGGACAGTTACTGGCGCACCAGTATCAATCACCTTCATACCCCGAACTAAACCTTCCGTAGACCCCAAAGCTACACAACGAATACGATTACCGCCAAGATGCTGTTGAACTTCACCAGTAAGATGAAGGTTAACGCCCTTGTAATCGGAATCAATTTTAATTGCATTATAAATTTCTGGAAGGTGGCCTTCAGGAAACTCAGCATCAAAAGTAGATCCGATAATTTGAACGATCTTACCTTCAACTATTTTTCCAGCATTTGCACTAACCATAACAAAAAACCCTCTCTAGTCAAAAATCATAAAAACCAAGATTTTTATTCAACTCACTCAAGCGCAGCAGCTCCACCGATAATTTCAGAAATTTCCTTGGTAATCTGAGCTTGTCGAGCTCTGTTGTAAAGCAAGGATATTGCTTTGATCATGTCATCTGCGTTTTCTGTTGCAGCCTTCATGGTCACGCGTCTGGCAATCTGCTCACTAACTGCGGCATCAAGAAAACACTTAAAAAGAGAAGCTTTGAATGCCTGTGGAAGAAGTTCTTCCAGAATATCTTCAGCATTAGGCAAAAATTCATAGCTAATATTTTCATTTTTCTTGGTAGATGTGGTGGAAGATTCATTTGGTTTTGCAAAAGGCAAAACTGTTTCAACCACAGGAAACTGTCTTGCTGGGTTATGAAACTTCATGTAGGCAACATCAACAGCATCAACATTACCAGAAACAAACTCCTGGATAAACTTATCTGCAAGAGGTTCAACCTCATCAAACCTAGGTTTATCTTCAAAATTGATATAGGTGGCTACGGGATTAATTTGCTGGTATTTAAAAAACGCAATCGCGCGTTTTCCACTAAGTTCTAAAAGTGTTTCTTCACCTCTGGATTTTGAAGCATTCAAGCTATTAGTGGCTTCTCTTAAAATACCTGCATTATAACCACCGCATAAACCCCTATTGGAGCAAATAACAAGAAGGATTCTTCTGGCAATTTTTTCACGCTTAACCAAAAGGGGGTGGGTAACATCTTGCGCAGAAGCAGAGAGTTCAGCGGCAATCTCAGCAATCTTCTTGGTATAAGCTGTTGCTTCAATAGTCCGATCCATGGCCTTCTTAAATCGCGCAGTAGCGATAAGTTCCATGGTACGGGTTATCTTGCGAATGTTGCGGATCGCTTTTCTTCGAACCACAAGTTCACGAGTTTTTGCCATAATTTAGTACCTTCACCCAAATATTAGCCTTTGAACTGAAAACCAAATTCATTAATAGATGCTTCCAGCTTTTTAATAAGATCTGGAGACAATTTCTTTTCGCTAATCAAGGAATTTCGAACTTCAGGTTTCTGTTCTTTCATGAATGCCAAAAATTGAAGTTCCCATGCCTGAACTTTAGATCTTTCAACCTTGTCTAAAAATCCTTTGGTTGCAGCATAAATAATCATTACCTGATCAGCAACATTCATGGGTTTGTAAGGGGGTTGCTTTAATATTTCAACAACGCTATAACCGCGATCCAACTGTGACTGGGAAGTTTTATCAAGCTCCGTTCCCAATTGAGCAAAAGCTTCCAGTTCCCTAAACGAAGCAAGATCCAACCTCAAACCGCCAGAAACTTGCTTCATAGCTGAGATTTGAGCTTTACCACCCACGCGGGACACGCTGATACCTACATCCACTGCGGGTCTAACCCCTGCGTTGAACAAAGAACCCTGCAAATAAATTTGCCCATCAGTAATGGAAATAACATTAGTAGGAATATAAGCTGAAACTTCACCTTCCAAAGTTTCTATGATAGGCAATGCAGTTAATGAACCACCAGAGGTACTAACTTTAGCTAGCTTGTGATTTGGAAACTTGGGAAGATCATGTTTTAAAGCATGCTCCTTACCTGCTGGCCCAACATAAACTATACCTTTACCCGTTTGATCCCGGTTGACACCCCAATCGTCAGTTACTTTTGATTCATCAGAATTTTTGTCAACAATTACATATCGTTCGGCAAGCTTTGCGGATCGTTCTAGCAAACGAGAATGTGCGTAAAAAATATCTCCAGGATAAGCTTCACGACCAGGGGGCCTACGCATAAGTAGAGATAATTGACGATATGCTGCAGCTTGTTTACTTAAATCATCGTATACACAAAGCGTAGCCATGCCTTTCTCATACATATAGTATTCCGCCATGGCACAACCAGCATAGGGCGCAATATACTGCATGGGAGCAGCATCAGCGGAACTGGCATCAACCACAATGGTGTAATCCATTGCACCATTAGCCTTGAGGATTTCAACCACTTTGGCAACGGTAGAGTCTTTTTGACCGATAGCAACATAAACACAAATCACTCCATTACCTTTTTGATTGATAATGGTATCAAGAGCAATCGTTGTTTTTCCAGTTTTGCGATCGCCAATAATAAGTTCACGCTGGCCACGTCCTACTGGGGTCATAGCATCAATTGCTTTGATCCCAGTTTGCATTGGTTCATCAACAGGCTGTCTATCAGCAACACCAGGTGCGTTGGATTCAACAGCACGGGTTTGACTGGTAATGATCGGGCCTTTCCCGTCCTTGGGAACACCAAGAGGATCAACAACACGACCAATTAAAGCATCGCCAACGGGAACACGAAGCAAAGCCCCCGTGGTCTGAACTTCATCACCTTCCTTGATATCAAGGTACTTACCGAGAATGATGACCCCGACCGAATTTTCTTCAAGATTAAAGGCTAGCCCTTTAATTCCGGCGCGAGGAAAATCAACCATTTCTCCAGCCATTACACCAGTAAGGCCGTAAACACGGGCAATACCATCTCCAACTTCCAAAACTCTACCGACGTCTTTAGAGTCGATGCGGTCTTGAAAGTGCTCAATTTCCTTCTGAAGAACTGAAGCTATCTCGTCTGCTTTGAATCTCATAGGTACTTCTCTCAATTAATTGATTTCGCAAGGATTGAAGGCGGTTACGCAAACTTCCGTCCCAAAGCCAATCCCCGGCTTTAATAATTAATCCACCAACAATGGAATCATCCACCGTATAAGAAAGAACAGGTTGCTTACCAAGCTTCATTTGCAAAGCTTTTTGTAATGCAATCTCCTGCTCAGGGGTAACCTTAACGCTGGTAATAACCTGAACCTGCAACTGATTTTTCCTGGTTTCGTTCAAAACTTGGTATGCATGAACAGAAGCACCAAGTAAACCAAGCCTATCATGTTCATTTAGCACAAAGATAAAGTTGACAACTAATGGACTGCACTTAGCTTCAAAAATCAATTTTAATAATCTTGTTTTTTCGTCACGCGAAATAACAGGACTGGCAAATAGTGTTTCCAGCCTAGGGTTGGTTTTCAAAAGTGATGATATCTCAAGCAATTCAGCCTGCACATTATCAGCAAGCCCCAATGGTAAGGACGCTTGATAAAGTGCTGCAGAATAAACTTGAATTATTCGCTGAGATCCATCGTCAAGCACTGTGTATTGCTTGGCAAGTTCAGCTATATTTGAATCAATATCACTTAAAGACATTATCTAGCCCCAGCAGAAAAAAACTGCAACCATTAAAACTATTTAGAAAGTTCAGCCAAGCAATCGTCAACAAGAACACGATGATCTTCGATTGTCAAAGACTTTTTGATGGCTCTAGAAGATACAAGCAATGCCAAATCGGATGCCTTGGTAAGCAAATCTTTCATCGCTTGATCCTTGGCAAGTTGCAACTCACGATGCAACCTCTCGCGTTCTGCACCAATTTCTTCTTTAGCTTTAGAAACCATCTCGTCTTTCAATGCCTGGCCATCACGGCGGGCTGCACGGCATTCGCTGCGAGTTTTCTTGATCTGGC
>RFZJ01000281.1 GCA_009920765.1 Planctomycetota bacterium
TTATTGTTCCACATGGAACATCATCAAGCCTGAACCATTGAAAAAATATTATTGTTCCACATGGAACATTCGTATTGCCTTGATTTAATTTTGTGGTTATACCCCCCGCCTGGTTGAGTTCGTTTTTTAGTATCAGGAGTTAAATCATGGACAAGAAAGCTCGGTTGGGCAGAGGGCTGGACGCTCTAATTAATTCAGGAAATGAAGGCTATACCACCAGTAGTTCCTCGAATGTGGTTCCTGTTGATTCGATTGAAACCAATCCCAATCAACCCCGAAAAACATTCGACCCCGATCAACTTGCAACCCTCGAAGAAAGCATCCGCAATCATGGCGTTTTACAGCCTTTGGTCGTCAGGCAGGTCAACGGGAAATATCAGCTAATTGCAGGCGAACGAAGGCTTCGTGCTTCTCGTGCCGCAGGCCTTGTTTCCGTTCCTGTTCATGTTGTCGAGTTTAATGATCAGGAAATGGTCGAAGCTGCTCTGGTGGAAAACATCCATAGGTCGGATTTAAACCCAATTGAAAAAGCTCAGGGCTTTAAGGAATACCTTGATCGCTATCAAGTCACCCACGATCAACTTGCCAAAAGACTTGGTATGGCTCGCACCACCATCACCAATCTGGTTGCTTTACTCGAACTTGCAACCGAAGTTCAGGAAGCAATCCGTGTATGCCAAATAACCACAGGCCATGCCAAGGTTTTAAAAGGCATCACCGACAAGGCAAGGCAGGTTCAAATATGCAAGGAAATTATTGCCAAGGGCCTTTCTGTTCATGCCACTGAATCCCTTACCAGGCAACTACCCATAGACCCTACAGATACCCCTGTAAATTACACCGCCGATCTCGGTGATGAAAAAACAGACCACAAGACTAATCATGTGCGCCTGCTAGAAGAAGAATTATGCCAGAAGATCGGTATGCGCCTGGAAATCAAAGTGAAATCAAAAGAGCGTGGGCAAATTGTTTTACCTTTCGATAACAATGACGAATTCGAAAAACTATGCGAGTTTTTCAAACGTTAAGCTAAGGCCAGGCTTAGGGTCCTTGGAGGTTCCAAAAAGGGAGTTACACGCATAACTCCCTTTTTATTGCAACTATGCGACTTCTTTATGGAACTAGAAACCCTGCCAATCTAAATAAAACCGGGGATTTTCTTGCTTTTTTATGCCTTGCACATTTGGGGAATATAGTTTGTTCAGGTAAAGAATTGAACTGATTTCATATTCCTTCCAGATCGAGGTTTCCATTCTGCCCTAAGATTGGTAAAACATCTATACACGGGGTGTAGCTCAGCTTGGCTAGAGCGCTTGGTT
>RFZJ01000282.1 GCA_009920765.1 Planctomycetota bacterium
TACTAATGTTTTAATTTAATTGATTTTAAAAATTTTTCATCATTTTGATTAGACTTTACAATATTTTTACGCGATTCATCATTCTGACTATAAGCAGTCTGTAAAGGTCCATCTAATATATTAGGAACATTCGCATAAGTTTTATTTAATTGAACATTTGTAGTATAAACAGTATTATCATTTAATTTTTTATAATGGATTGTAATAGTGGTTCCAACCGGATAATATAAAAGCACTCCGGGAGTTCTTTGATTATTTTTATTTCCGAATTCAATAGTTGTATTATTTACAACACATTTTAATAATAAATTATTTACATTGAGTATACCGAAGAATGGGGATAAAGGATTAATATCATTTATGACTACCCCAGTAGTGTCAAATGAAGTTTGACTAGGATAAAATAAGTTAATAGAAAATGGAGACACTATATACCAGTCAAGACCTAAATACAATTTACTTTTATTATCTGTATTTTGTTTTAAAACAGGGAGAGTGCTACTTAATACAGATTGATTAGAACCTCCACCATAACATTCCAGACCTCCACCTAATCCAAAAGTATATATACCAATAACATCTCCATTTTTATTAACAATTGGTCCACCAGAATTACCACCGATTCCGGGAGCGTTTATGAACATAGTATTTGTAACTTGGTATCCATCGGGATCACAATAATTAGGGTCTCTAACACATCCAGAACTAATAGAATCTTCGTCTATATTACCTGGATTACCTACAACATAACATTCATCTCCCGCATTAACAACACCTGTATTTATTTTAAGACAATATTGAGGATAATTTGTAAAATCAATACCCGTTCTAATTAAAGCGACATCCGCAACACCATCAACATAAATATTATTAACATTAACAGTAATCCACTTGGTAGTAATTGGGTTTTGTATATACGCCGCGGTTGTTTTATAATATATATCATTAGTAATCTCCATCGCACAATGCGCGGCCGTAATAAAATATCCATTAACTAAATCTGCGTTTGTATCATAATAATAAAATCCCGAACCAGTATATCTAGTATTATTTGGCCCTAATCTAAACGAAATCTGACTTGTTGCGTTTTGTAATTTTGATAAAATATCTGATGGTATATTAGATGGTCCCATTGGTCCAGTTGGACCAATATTTCCTTGTGGTCCAACCGGACCACTTGGACCAGTTAGTCCCTTATTATTTTTGATAAAACAAATATCACTTTGAAGTTGGTTAATAATATTCGAACAACCACTCATTTATATAATATTAGAAAAAATTAAAACTAAA
>RFZJ01000283.1 GCA_009920765.1 Planctomycetota bacterium
ATAACGAAGAATTGATCGCACGATCCAAACAACTTGAACCCGAACTTGTAAAAATTTGGAAACGATCTAAGGCAAGCAGGTATGGTACCGAGGAATCATTCGCTCCCATCGAGGCAAAATTCCTGAAACTCACTGTGGAAAGCAGCGATTCTGCAGATCTAAAGTCACCTTCTTTCCGCATTGATGAACTTGAAGTCTTTTCAGATGAACCTTCACCTCGTAATGTCGCACTTGCATCCAATGGCTGCAAAGCAGAGGGCGAATCAAGGCAAGCCAAAGATTTCTCAGGCGCTTACGGTGCATTCCTCGTGAACGATGGCAAGTTTGGTGAACGATGGATCGCAGGAGGTAAAACCCTTCTGCTCTCATTCGCAAAGGCCGAGAAAATCAACCGCATTGTTTTCTCCAGCGATCGCAATAAGGCACTTCCGGTTGATTCACCCCTTACACCCTTTGTGGGCGAATATGTTTTTGAAACTTCACTCGATAATAAAACTTGGACAATAGTTGCAAGCTCGCAAGATCGTATTCCCACCACCAATGCCCTGAAGGAAGCTAGGCTGCTTCAAAAAGTGAATACTGAAAAAGATCGCATGGAAGTTGCAGGGATCAACAAACAACTCACAGAGGTTAATGCCCAGATCGCCAAGATTCCGCCCTTGCCTGTTTGGTGGGTGGGCAATCGCAGACCTGCGCCCGGCCCATTCAACATTTATCTGGGTGGAAGCCCTCAGCGAAAAGGTGAAGTTGTAATTCCTGCTGGCCTTTCGGTGCTAGCAACCAATCCCTCGCATTACAGTCTTGATGTTGCAAAACCCGAAGGCGAACGTAGGTTGGCATTGGCCAACTGGATCACCGCAAACGATAACCCGCTCGCCACCCGTGTGCTTGCCAATCGAATCTGGCATTATCATTTCGGCACAGGCATTGTTGATACCCCGAGTGATTTTGGTTTCATGGGAGGCAGGCCCTCCCATCCCGAACTTCTTGATTGGCTTTCTACAAAACTTATGAGCGAAGGTTGGCGTTTGAAACCACTCCACAAACTTCTCATGACTTCCCAAACCTATCAGCAATCCTCAGCTTTCAAACCCGATGCTGCCCGAATTGATGGCGACGCCCGATACCTTTGGCGCTTCCCGCCTCGTAGGCTTCAAGCAGAAGAAATCCGCGACACCATCCTCAGCGTTGCGGGCAAACTAGATCTCAAAATGGGTGGCCCAGGCTTTCGACTTTATGAATATCAGCAAGATAATGTTGCGACTTATGTCCCGCTTGATGT
>RFZJ01000284.1 GCA_009920765.1 Planctomycetota bacterium
CTGTTGAGGTGGTAAGCGGGGAATTCGATGTTGCAAAGCAACAAAGTCAGGTCAAAGATTTTCTGGTAAAAAAAGTTGTTGCGATTGTGTTATGCCCTTGTGATTCGCGCTCGATTGGTGCGGTGATCCAAGAAGCGAATAAAGCGGGGGTGCCTGTATTTACAGCAGATATAGCTTGTCTAGCTCCCGATGCTAAAGTCGTGACGCATATTGCAACCGATAATTACGAAGGTGGCAGGCAGGCTGGAAATGCCACGATTGAAGCCTTGGGTGAAGCCGGGGGCAAGGTTGCTGTTCTTGATTTCAGGCAGGCAGAATCATGCATCCTGCGGGTTAAGGGCTTTAAAGAAATCATTGATGCGCATAATAAGAAAAACCCCAAGGCGCAGATCATGGTTGTTGCAGAGCTTCCAGGCGATGGGAAGAAAGATAAAAGCCAGAGTGCGACCGAGGATGTATTGCAAACGCATCCTGATCTTGCTGCGATTTTCGCAATCAATGATCCATCTGCTCTTGGCGCACGGGCCGCACTTGAGCGTGCCAACAAGGCTGATGCTGTGAAAATCATCGGTTTTGATGGGCAACCTGATGGTAAGCAAGCGATCAAGGATGGGAAGATTTTCGCAGATCCGGTGCAGTTCCCAGATAAGATAGGCCAGCAAACTGTTGGCGCAATGCTTGATTATTTTGATGGCAAGACACCACCCAAGGAAATTTTGATTCCAACGGGCTTGTATAAAAAAGCTGATGCAATCAAAGATCCCGAACTTAAATAAGGATGAATCGATGACCAAGACTTTAAATTTCAAGCAGGAACTTACCGGGTGTTTTGGACAACCTGTCAGCGAAAATCCAACTCAAGCCATGATCGAAGCCGCCTATAAGCATCATGGATTAGATTGGCGCTATTTGACGATTGAGGTTGCACCAAGCCATTTAGGGGATGCCGTAAAGGGCGCTCGTGCCATGGGTTTTGCTGGGTTTAATTGCACCATTCCACATAAGGTTGCTGTCATAGCCCATCTCGATGGGTTGGGGGAATCTGCATCAGTCATGGGTGCAGTCAACTGTGTTGTGCGCAGGGGTGAAAAACTGATTGGCGAAAATACAGATGGCAAGGGATTTCTTGAATCATTGAAAGTGTTGACGGATCCCAAGGGGAAGAGGATTGTGGTTTTTGGCGCAGGCGGTGCAGCACGGGCCATCACCGTTGAGCTTGCGCTTGCAGGCGCCAACCATTTTACCTTGGTCAATCGTAGTATTACCCGGGGCGAAGAG
>RFZJ01000285.1 GCA_009920765.1 Planctomycetota bacterium
ACAGAAACGGTGGAGCCAGGTTCAGCGCTGTTAGCTAAACCGCTTACAAGAGGTAAGCCATTGTTGGCTGTAAGGGTAGGCTGGATTGGATCGAACGTATCGATGGTCCAGTTGCCAATTGAAGTTGGTAAGGATTGGTTACCTGCGGCATCGGTTAATCTGATACTCAAAGGATGGATACCATCGCTGAGGCTGGATGTGGTGACAGAGTAGGAACCATCCGCTGCAACAACCGCAGTGCCAACAGGGGAACCGTTATCGTAGACGGTGATGGTGGTACCAGGCTCTGCAGAATTAGGGCCGCCAGTAATGGTAAGCGTGGTATCGCTGGTGATTTTATCGGTAGTGTTTGTGCCAGTGTCCTGGGATACGGAGCCTACAAAGGGTGCTGTTGGCGCTACAGTGTCAATATTCCAAGTGCCAAGCGAAGTTGGCATAGACTCGTTACCTGCGGTGTCGGTGGCTGTAATGTAAAGCGGGTGGCTTCCATCGGCCAAGAAACTGGTGGTAACTGTGTAGTAACCACCAGTTAGAACTGTGGCAGTGCCTACAAGGACTGGTGTGCCACTCGAGGTGTCGTAGACGTTGATGATGGAGCCAACCTCGGCAGCATTAGGGCCACCGGTAATGGTCAAGCTGGTAGCGCTGGTGATTTTATCCGTAGCACTTACGCCGGTGTCTTGTGATACCGAACCTACAGAGGGCGCTGTTGGCGCTATAGTGTCAATGGAGTAAGTGCCCACAGCGGTAGGTTGGCTTTGATTGCCAGCGGCATCTGTGCTGGTGATGCTTAAAGGATGGCTGCCATCGCTGAGAGGTAAAGTAGTGACCGAGTAATTGCCATCCGGGCCAACCACCACGGTACCGACAGGATTACCGTTATCGTAAACGGTAATAGTGCTTCCTGGTTCTGCAGTACCGGTGATGGTAAGGGTGTTATCACTGGTGATTTTATCAGTAGGGTTGCCGGTATCCTGTGAAACAGAGACCACCACCGGTGGCAGAGGATTGACCGTGTCAATGGTGATGTTAATAGGCGAGGAAGAAAGCGAGACATTGCCTGCACCGTCGGTGGCGGTGCTGGTAAAGGTATGCGTTCCATCGGCCAATGGGGAAGTAGGAGTGATGCTCCAAGTTCCGTTAGCATTTACAATGGCTGTGCCGACCAGACTGCTGCCATCGTAAAGGGTGATGGTGGAACCGGGCTCGCCAGTTCCGCTGATTGGTGGCTGGGAATTGCTGGTTGGTCCTGAAGGCGTGGTGAAGATTGG
>RFZJ01000286.1 GCA_009920765.1 Planctomycetota bacterium
GTTCCGTTAGCATTTACAATGGCGGTGCCAATTGGAATGGTGCCATCATAAAGGGTGATGGTGGAGCCGGGTTCACCTGTGCCGCTGATTGGCGGCTGGGGATTGCTGGTTGGGCCTGAAGGCGTGGTGAAGATTGGCGCATTGGGATCGGTGGTGTCGATGGTGACAACCAGCGGGGTGCTTTGCGCAGATGCATTGCCCGCAGGGTCTACAGCCTGGCTGGTTACCTGATGAACACCATCAGCGATGGAGTTGGTGGTAATGTTCCAGTTTCCGTTCACATCCACAGTGGCGGAACCGGCAAGCACACCATCCACATAAATCTTGATAATATCGCCCGGGGTGCCGAAGCCTTCGAAGGTTGGCGTGTTGTCTGCAGTGATGTTATCTGAGTTGGAAGCACCAGTATCACTGGAGGCAACCAGATCAGGTGTCGGTGGGACGGCAGGTGGTGTTGAATCGATCACCACGCCTAAAAGCGATGGTGAGTACCCGCTCGTGTTGCCAGCAGGATCAACGAAGTTTGTCTTGAAGTCGTAGGTTCCATCAGTCAGAGGGCTGGTGGGTGTGATGGAATAGCTGCCATCGGGGCCTACTACCGCAGAGCCGATCAGGTTGCCGTTGGCGTAGAGGTTGACGGTATCACCCGGAACACCGCCGGTGCCTGTGAAGGTAGGGGTAGTGTCATTGGTCAGGTTGTCGGTGCTGCTGGTGCCCGTATCGCTTGAAGCAGCAAGATCTGGGGCACTGGTAGATGCATTGGGCGCGGTTGTATCCACGGTGATGGTAAGGGCCTGCGAAGAAGCACTTGCAGTGCCACCGGGGGTGAGGAACTTCGCACTGATGGCTTGAACACCATCACTAAGTGAAGTTGCAATAACCGGGCTTGTGGGGTAGCCAGTAGCCCTGGTGCCGACGGTCACGCTCCATACCAGATTGCCGCTGTTGGCATCGAGAACCACTTTGCCAACACCAACCAGAGTAGCACCGGAGTAGATCTCGACAAAGTCGCCAGCCTGAGCTGCGGAGTTGACATCCACAATTCCCTGGAAGTCTGGGGTGTTGTCGGAAGTGATGTTATCGGTGTTGGAGCGACCTGTATCGGTGGCGGCTGTCAGATCCGGTGTGGTTGGGGAACCAGGTTGACGGGTGTCGATAGTCAAGCTGGTGGAGCTGGATGGAAGGCTGGTATTGCCAGCGGCATCGGTCACTTTAACAGTGAAGGAGTGAACCCCA
>RFZJ01000287.1 GCA_009920765.1 Planctomycetota bacterium
CAATGAGCGTCGAGCAAATTCAACAAGAGGAGGATTTAATCCGATGAAGATTGAATTTCCAGTAACCCTTACAGCTGCCGATTCCGAATCACGGATCATTGCTGGTCGAATCGTTCAATGGGATTCACAAGGCAATACGTCCGCTGGCGCAACAGTTTTCAAGCCCAATTCAATCGATTTCTCAAACAATACAAAGTTATTGCTTGAACACAACCGCACACAACCAATTGGCAAGATGATGGAATGGTCGCAGGATGAAACAGGCATTACTGCTTCGTTCAAAATTGCTAATACGACCGCTGGATCAGACGCATTAGTCGAAGCATCGACCGGACTTCGAGACAATTTCAGTGTTGGAGTTATGGTTGATGCTTGGGAAAATCAAGATGGCGTTATGGCGATTACCGCATCAAAATTAGTTGAAGTTTCACTTGTTACAGACGGAGCGATCCCCGGTGCAGTTGTTGAAAAAGTCGCTGCATCAGAAAACATCGAAAATTCTGAATCAACCGATTCAGAGAAAACAAACGAAGGAGAGACCAAAGTGTCTGACGCCGTTTCAGAAGCTACTACCGCTACCGAAGCGGTTGAAGCTGCTAAGGTCGAAGCATCGGCTCCAAAGCCAGTTGCTTACACCGCACCTCGCTCACCAATCGTTTCTGCCGGATCATATCTTGAGCACTCAATCAAAGCCGCTATGGGCAATGATGAAAGCCGCCAATATGTTCGCGCAGCAGACGACACATCAACAAACACTGGTTTAACACTCGCGCCACATATGGCTGAGTTCGTAACCACATCAATCGATGGTCGCCCAGCAGTGGATGCAATTTCCTCTGGCGTACTTCCATCATCCGGAATGTCTTTCACCATTCCTAAACTCACAACAGCTCCAACAATCGACAGCAACTCAACCGAAGGCGAAGCACTCGGCGGAACTGAAATGGCTTCAAGCTATATCACTGTTGATGTTAAGAAGGCTGCCGGGCTTCAAACGATTAGCTGGGAACTTCTTGACCGGTCAAGTCCCCTCTTTTATGACGAGTTAATTCGTGAACTTAATTACTCTTATGCGAAAGCAACTGACAATGCAGTAACAGACGCATTGACAACTTCCGGAACACTTGCAAGCACACAAGCAGCAACAATTGCTGGCTTGAAGGCTTACATTGCGAAAGAAGTACCAGCAGCTTATGCAGCAGCAGGTAAATTTGCTCGCAACCTCGTTCT
>RFZJ01000288.1 GCA_009920765.1 Planctomycetota bacterium
TTTACAAAAAATCGCTCAGGCTTCTCTGGCGAGAAAAACCCCTCAAGATGAGGATGCGTTCGTCTTTGTATTTCCAATTCATCCAATATTCGATTTTGCTGCGAAACTGAAAAAGCTATCACGCCCAGAGATTGACCAGGCGATTTTTCAAAATGCTCCATGACCATTTCAGCAATCTTCCTTGCTTCTAAAACATTGACATTGTTTTCATAGGTTCCATCAGGAAGAAAAGTGAAGTCCAAAGGGTTGCTGAAGTTTTCATGGGAACTTGGAAAAGTAATCAAGGAGTTTTCATAGAAGTGATAATTAGAGAATGCAATAAGCCCCTCTTTGCGGCTTCTATAATGCCATTTCAAACGCTGGCGGCGCATCCCCAAGGTAAGGCATACATCCAGTAGGCTTTCAAAACATTCCGTTCCTTCATCGCCATCACCCTCAATACCATCATCGAATGCAACTTTTTCAAAAAAGTTTGTTGGTGGTAATTGCTTGGGATCGCCAGCTACCACTAATTGATTACCTCTATAAACAGCACAAATAGCATCATGAGGCCTTACTTGGGAAGCTTCATCAAATATAACAACATCAAATTTCCAATCGGCAGACCCCAGAAAGGTGCTGACAGCCAATGGACTCATCATCAGGCAAGGCTTTAACCTTGGCAATATAGTTGGAATATGCGTGAATAATTTTCGAAGAGGAAGATGTTTTCGTTTCTTCTGGGTTTCACGCAATAACACCCCCAATCCAGATGTAGTGGGAGCTAGTGTTGATATCGAAGGCCTGTGAGGAGAATTCAACAACTTCATTCGAATTTCAGAAGAAGCTTGATAGATACTGCCTTGATCAAGTTTGTTGAAGTGATTGATTTTTGATTCGTGATCCTCAGTGGAAAAATCATTCAACTCTGGAACTTGATCTCGCAATTCATCAACAAGAAGACTGTAAAACCGTTTGCGAAAAACAGTTGAAGCTAATCCCGCAGGATATTCCCGCATTAAAACTTCATCGACAATTGTTTTAAGATTAAGTGTTTTAGCTTCAATATAGAGTTTTTTGAATTGAACCCACTCCGTCAATTGATCAATCCGATCACCAAGTTTGGAAAACAATTGCCCAAGGCCCGCAATATCCAGACTATCAATGACAATGCCAAAACAAGACGGCTTGTCAAAAGGAAACACACTCATGGCTAGGTAAGCCATTGATGCTTGCATACCCTTAGAGTCA
>RFZJ01000289.1 GCA_009920765.1 Planctomycetota bacterium
TGAGGGTGGTAGTGCCAGGGGTAATGAAAAAGATGCCCCGCCACCAGTCAAGTTCAAATCCTCCAAAGAGTGGGATGATGAAAACCCGCCTGATATTATTCTCGAATCTCCTGCTGATTTTCATCTTGGGCCCTTGGGGGAGGATCATTATCGTACGATTGTAATGTCGCTAAACAACAAGGAAGAATTGTATGTTAGAAAAACACAGTTTATTCCAGGTAACCCCAAGATTGTTCATCACGCCTTGTATTTTTATGATGGTACAGGAACGTTGATGGATGCGCAAAAAAAACTAGGCAATTCGACCCCGCCCGCAAACGGGATTGGCGATTGGGGCCCCGGCTATAACTCTGGCATGGGGCTTGGATTTATTCCTGATCCTTCCAAGGTGAAACGCAACCAGGATAATCCAGGTTCCGGACTTGGTGGCTGGGTTCCCGCAGTTGATCCTATTACTGCCCCTAAGGATACCGCTTATATCCTACCGCCCCAATGTGACGTCTTCATGCAGATGCATTATCATCGCAATGGCAAGCAGGAGGTGGATCGTTCTAAACTAGGCCTGTGGCTGGCAAAAAAACCGCCCACCAAGTTCATCAAAAGCTATTTGGTGGATACCACCTTCACCGTCATTCCTGCAGGGGTAAAAAAGTATAAGGCCACCGGCTCCAGGGTTCTTGAAGAAGATATCAAGCTTTTTACTTTTTCACCTCATGCCCATATGCGTGCAACGGAATCACGACTTTACTATTCACTTCCCGGTTCGACTGAAAAAGTTCTTTTGTTTGAAATAAAGAATTGGGATTTTAATTGGCAGCAACGCTATTATCCAATTGAATATGTTGCGTTACCCAAGGGTACTACAATCCATAATGAATGGATTTATGATAACTCATCTAGTAATCCCCAGAACCCCTTCCACCCAGCGAAAACTGCTTTTCTTGGTGAGAGTACCACCGATGAAATGGGTTTCTACATTATTGCAGGGGTAGTTGATGTAAGGGAAAAAGTTGTCCCTACGCAAATGCTTGATTACTTCGAAAGGCTACTCAAAGCCGAGGCTCTGAAAAAGATATTCGGTGGCAAATAAGCGCCACATTCTGATTCTTGTTTGATTCCTAGTTAGATTAGATCAAACAAGTTCGGGAAGTGCCTTCCATTCATCCACCAGATAATGCGGCCTGCCTGCATAATCGTTGAGTGCGGTGGTATGGGGGTTGATGCCAAAA
>RFZJ01000290.1 GCA_009920765.1 Planctomycetota bacterium
AGGGCCAGTTTCACATTGCTGCTATCGGATGCATTGGCAAGGGCGCCCAATTGCGCAAGGTTGGCACTGCTGAATGCCAAGCGTGTTCCTTCCAGGGTGCTTTGCGTACCGGGGTTGAGCAAACTTGGTGCTGGTTTACCCACGCGGATCTTATTTTCGGTGGTAGCAAAATCACTTACATAAATAAAGCCATTGGGGCCATCCGCAATACTACGAATATCCGCAAAGCCTGCAGCCGCGCCTAATCCGAGCGCACCAGCAGAACCGCCACCGCCCACAACAACCACAGATTGGGTTGGTGGGGATATTGTGGTTACCACACCCGCAGGTGTAACCTGATAGGTAAATCCCGAGGTCATTTCACGCACAAGCAGATTGCCGCTATTATCAAAACTAAGACCCATGGGAGCATTAGTAGTGGAAATGCTAGCAAATACAGCGCCTGTATTGGTAGCCGTATTGATTTTGTAGATTTTTTTATCAGAAGTATTGGCTGCATATACAGTGGAACCATCAGGCGTTACAACAAGCATCCCCCATAAGGTGGTTGAGCTACCTAAACTGCTGGCTAGAGTAGTGACTGGGCCGTAAGTTCCATTAGCGGAATTGTAGGCAATCTTACGAATGTACCCACCGCCACCTTCACTCACATACACATTACCATTGTTATCCACCCCGACCCCACGGGGTTTTTTAAACGTGGCCAAAAGCGGGTTGGCGTTATCAAGATTACCTGAGGAAGCAGAACCGGCAATCGTGGTCACCACTCCTGCTGGGGTAATCTTGCGGATGGTTCCAGAGTTGAAGTCTGCCACATAAAGATTGTTGACGGTATCGACAGCGATTTGCCACGGAGCATTAAAAGTTGCAGCAGTCCCTGTACCATCGGTAATGCCAGCCGTGCCATTACCCGCCAATACATCCCAGTAGTATTGGGCGACAGGCGTCACATTTACATTGAATGATTTTGTGGTGAAGTTCGTGTTATCAGAAACTTTCAGCGTAATCAGCGCTGTACCGGTTACATTTGCCTGATGTTTTAATGTAACTGTAAGATTCGGGTAAGTACCAGCAATAGTGATGTCAGAGCTTAGGATCAAGTTGGGATTATTGCTGGTGCCTGTAACCGTAACCCCAGCGGAGCCTTGGGGATCGCTAACGGTGAAGCT
>RFZJ01000030.1 GCA_009920765.1 Planctomycetota bacterium
CCGCCGGAGTTATCATCGAAATCGCCACCAGAGCCGGAACTGTCAGTATCTTGGGCAGAAGAGCCATAATCACCAGAGCTAGTTGGATCAGCGCCATAGGCGGAAGAGCCTGAATGGTTGCCTCCAAAAAAATTGTTGTATAAATACATACCAGCAGCAGCGCCAAACATACCTCCCAAGAGTGAGCTGAAAAAGCCACCCCCGCCATAGCCTGGAGCCATGCCGCCACCGCCATAACCACCACCAGCCATAGCCCCGCCACCCCCAAAAAGAGCTCTAAATATTGCGATGACCAGCCAAGCCCCACCCAGAACTAAAAGGCCCATGCAGATCCAGCCACCAATAGGGGAACCCTCTCCTTTGTTTTCGGGATTAGTGTTTCGGACAGGAGCCGCAGCTACAGGTTTGTTAACGGGAGGCGCACCAGCTCTACGGTTATCAGGGTGCGATTCCATTGCGTTATAAACAAAATTAACAGCTTCGGTGAGAGCTTGATCGTTTTGTTTTTCTTTAAGTTTTGTAAGCATGATGCTGGTTAGATTGTCTCGATCAAGCAATGAAAAGATTTTCTTTTGGGTTTCATTGCCTACTTCAATTTGCAGGTGAGCGGGGTCTTTGGAAAGCAGGATATAAACCCCATTAACACGCAAGTTTGCAAATTGTTTTTGAGCCCATTGATGGTACATGCGATTGGCTGCGGGCTTATCCTTAAGATTAACCCCTTTTTTAATATCTTCAGGAATGGTACTGAAAGTTTCGATGACAAGGTCATGCTTGAATCGTTTTTCGATATCTAAAATCCTGCGGTTGGCTTCGGACTTGGCATTTTCAGAAAAGAAGCCAGCAGTGTCTTTGACCTCGCGGTATTCGGCTTTTAAGTCGCTGTTGAAAACCAAGCAAAGTGCTACCGCACTGAGGAAGCTTAAATTTTTCATGATGCCTATCATGGGCGCCCCTTTCAAAGATTAAGTGTTGCCTAGAAAATATCATTATAATGGTATTCGGAATTGTGATACGAATATTATGATGATTTTCTAAGATGTTGCAAAGAAAGCTAACTAAAAACCCCCCAAGGGAGCAAATATGCTGGAAAAAATTCATGCCACTACCATTTTAGCGGTCAGGCACCAAGGAAAAGTGGCCCTAGGGGGTGATGGCCAGGTAACGCTGGGGCATATCGTAATGAAACAAGATGCCCAGAAAATCCGCAGGTTGTTTCAAGGTAAGGTGCTTGCAGGATTTGCTGGTGCAGCGGCTGATGCGTTTGCTCTTATCGAACGCTTTGAATCCAAATTAAAAGATTATCAAGGCTTGGTGCCCCGTGCTGCCATCGAATTGGCCCGGGAATGGCGTACCGATCGAATGTTAAGACGATTGGAAGCCATGTTGATCGCTGCAGACCAGGAAAATGTGCTTTTAATCAGTGGGAGTGGCGATGTAATACAGCCAAGCGATGGGATAGCTGCAACGGGATCCGGGGGGCCTTACGCAACAGCGGCTGCTAGGGCGCTTATTGCCAACAGCAATCTGGATGCCACTGCAATAGTGCAAAAATCGTTGGAAATTGCAGCAGATATGTGTATTTACACGAATCGTAATATTCTCGTCGAAACCCTATAAATAACCAAGCCTTAACTTCGTAACCCGATGGAGACTGCAAAATTGTCTGACTGGACCCCAAAGCAAATAGTTTCAGAACTGGATAAATACATCGTAGGGCAGGGTGCTGCCAAGAGGGCGGTGGCTGTTGCAATTCGCAACCGCTGGCGCAGGCAGCAGCTAGCATTTGAAATGCGCAAAGATATAACCCCTAAAAATATCATTATGATAGGGCCTACAGGCGTGGGTAAAACAGAAATAGCCCGCAGGCTGGCCCAATTGGTGGGCGCTCCCTTTTTTAAAGTGGAAGCCACCAAATACACGGAGGTGGGATATCATGGACGAGATGTCGAAAGCATGATTCGGGACCTTGCAGAAGTTGCAGCGGGGATGATACGTAAGGAACAACGAAAATCGGTGGAAGTCAAGGCTGCAGAACGACTTGAGGAGCGATTGCTGGACTTGCTTTTGCCCGGTACTTCATCCTGGCAACCTGAAGATGCGGATGCAAATGTGAAAAGCAATCATGCTCGGGAAATCATGAAGGAAAGGCTAAAAGCGGGTGAATTGGAAGATCGCCTGGTGGAATTATCCATCGAGCAAAAAGTAGTACCAGTTCAGGTTTTTTCGAACATGGGAATGGAAAACATGGACGCTGATTTTCAAAGTATGTTTGAAAAAATGCTGCCCAAAAACTCTCAGACCAGGCAGGTTAAAATCCGCGATGCTCGAAAAATAATTCTCGAACAGGAAACTGAAGCCTTGATCGACAGGCAGGCCGTAAACGAAAAAGCAGTCGAACTCGTTGAGAATCAAGGAATCATTTTTTTAGATGAAATTGACAAAGTATGTACCAGTGGGCAATCTCAGGGGCCTGATGTTTCCCGTCAAGGTGTTCAAAGAGATTTACTTCCCGTGGTTGAGGGAACAACGGTAAATACGAGGTATGGCCCTGTAAAAACCGACCATATCCTTTTCATAGCCGCAGGGGCTTTCCATGTGTCAAAACCAGCCGACCTTATGCCTGAGCTTCAGGGGCGCTTCCCTATCCGGGTTGAATTGACCGATTTGTGCAAGGAAGATTTTTATCGGATTCTAACCGAACCCCAAAACTCGCTTGCAATGCAGTATTCTGAACTATTAAAAACAGAAGGAATCAAGCTGGAATTTACCAGGGATGGCTTGGAGGCCCTTGCGGATATAGCATTTGAGGTAAACTCATCAACCCAGAATATTGGCGCAAGAAGATTGCATACCGTCATGGAAAGGGTTGTTGAAGAAATCAGCTTCCATGGTTCGGATCTGGATGAAAAAAACCAGAAAATTGATTCAGCATATGTGAAAAACAGGCTGAAAGATGTTTTACAAAGAGAAGACCTGGCACGTTTTATTCTTTAAAACAGGCCTATGCAGTGAATGAACTGTTGACTGATGTCTTATCGTTTTGGATCTTTTCCATGATCCAAGTGTTGGCATCATTGAGCATTTCGGAGTGAATGCGATGGTTGGTTCCATAAGTTCGCCAGAAGGGGTTCATACCCGCAAGAATCATGCTATCGCGGTCTTTTTCAGCAGATCTCGCAGTAACCACCGAGTTGGCAATGCCGTGACCCATGAACACAGGTAGATTCTTCAAGGCGCCAATGCGCCAAAGTGGTGATTGATAACGGGGCAGGTGGCCGTTGAGCGATATTATGCCAGCAAACTTTTCTGGATACTGGAAAGCCATTCGATAAGCTAAAGTTGCGCCTTCACAGAAACCAGCAAGAAAAACCCTGTTTAAGTTGATGTTGTAAGAGTCTTGTGTTTTTTCGATGGCGTTAAAAATATAATCTTCAACCATGGCATCGCAGGAACCATCGGGGCCCCAAGTGTAAGCGTTTTTGGGCTTAAGGTTTTTTTTAACCATGGTGGCATGCATACCACGGAGGGAAATCGAAATATAATTGCGCCTGCTCATATGTGGGGCGTAGCGTAAAACTTGTTCTTCGTTGCTGCCATGCGCATGTAAATAAACAATTAAAGGGTAGGCGTAGTTGGGTTCATAATGAACTGGTAAAAAAGTTCGAAGGGGAAGAGCCTCTGGAGAAAATACCTTGGAGTCGTAAAAACCTTCAGTAGGTTGTTGGGTGATAAGAGATAAATTAAGGGGAGCCATAAGCACTCCAAAGCTTTCTATAATTTCCAGACGCCCCATGTTTTGAAATAAAATCAAGGCAAGCGTTTAGGATGTAATGCATTCCGTTGGGCAAAGTCTACGGTGTATCTCCGGTTGAGTCAACGAAAGACTTAAGTCAAACTTTGAAAAAAGTGCTTAAATGCCAAGGAAAAGTGATGAATAATCCGGTTAGGTCAGGTAGGCCGAGATGAACCGATTTGGAGAAATAGAACAGGTCTAGCGATAAAGACAAACCTGATGGCTGTGAAACAATTGCCCAAATCATCTGTATTTACCAAATGTTTTATATTTTCTATTTGGTTACATTGGATTAATTGAGATGGTTGCAATCAATTTAGAGGAATAACTTGTAAGCAGCAAATTTTCCTGGGGCTGCTAAAAAATAATGAACAGACGGTTTTAAAATCTTTAAGGGCGTTCTTCTTGTTGAGAAACTGCTGAAACCACCTTAAAATCAATGGATTTCTTACAAGAACGTGGCAATTGGCCGGAAATAGCATTTTCTTCAACACTAATCCAAAGGGTATATAACCCTGGCTGTAATTTAGGGGGGACCCTAAATTGAAAAGTTAGATGGTAATCCGATCTTTGAGCCCTGCTGCGGTCTATACGGGGCGGGAAAGCCATGTTAATTAATTTGCCATTACTGTCGTGAATCTCGAGATTGCTCGAAAGGATGGATTCATAAACATCGTTATCCTTGCTGCAATGTACATTTTCGACCTCGACATAAAGCATGATTTTTTCGCCCGGTAGGTTGCCTTTGCCCTGCTGGAAACCATGGTTGGAAGTTAAAGGGTCGAAAGAACCAAAACCATGAATATCCTTGCAAAAGTGCAGGTTTTCCAGATTCAGTTTAGCATGTTTACGGAGTTTTTCTTGCGCTTTGCCTACCATTTCCAAGGCCTGTGAGGCTTCTTTGGAATCTAAAACCTGATTTTTTAAAACCAATCCCGCTGCTTTTAAAAGAAATTCGGCAAGTTCCGGATTGGGAACTGAGCCATCCTTTAAAGTTTTGCTTGCTAGTTCAGGCTTGTTTTCCAGAATTTGATTGAATGCCAGCGCACCGGGGGGCAAAGTTAATACCTCTGGAATAAGCGGGATTTCCTGCTGTTTTTTTTCATCAATTGGAAACTTTGCATCTTGCAATGTCGGTCCGGTAATTAGCATTGGCTTATCCGAAACAGGCTTTTCGGAGATTAATAGCAAAGGCTCTATTTCTTTGGTTGTTTTTGGCTCGCCTTCGGTCTTTTCTGCCTTTACGGTTTCATTTTCCGGTTCGGGTGGGGGCGGAATGGTTAATGGTTTGGGATCACTTGCAGCTAGTTTCTGCTGCGATTCCTTTTCAGATTTTTGTGAAAGAAGCTTTAGAGCGGGTGGGAGATCTTCAGTTTTCAAGACCTTTGGCTCTTTGGGAGATTCTGATTCCTTAATTTTCTTTTCGGTTGTTTTTTTTGTTACGACCGAGTGCGTTGTTGTAAATTTTGTTGGATCCTTGTTTTCATCATCCAAAGAAACAGAACGATTATCATTTGCAATAGGCATCTGCACTCGTTGCATCTTGGCTTGGCCAAAGTTTGTGCAACCACTTGTGAGGGGCAAAAAACCAATCAGCAAAACTATACGAAACAGCATATTCATGAACATTCCCATACCTAAAGTTTCCTTTGGGCGGGCAGGAATAACCGAGTAAGGGCCCAAGGTCAACCCTAGCCTTAAAAAGAACCTGTAAGAATAGAAATGCCTGCCAGTCTGGGGCGATTAGGGGGATGAGGATTGATAAGGGGCGGCTGGTTAAACCCAGATTTTCATTTTGCCAAATAGATCTGGAGGAATTTTTCGCTCAGATACCTTTAAAATTTCTGTCCGTAGATACCTAGTACTTTGATGACCAACGATGATCAATTCGTTTTTAAACATTTCTGCCCGTTCGACAAAATCATCAAGATGCATATGGCCGAACTTGTGAATTTTTTCTCTGCGATGTTTCGACCGAATAAAACTCATTTCCGTGATGAGAACTTTGGCTTCATAAACAGGTGGATAATTATCTAACCCCGCGGGACTGGTATCGCCTGTGTATGCCAGCAATGGGGTGCGAATTTCATGGGTGACAGTCGTGCCTGAAAGCCTTAAATCACGGATCTTATCCCCTGAAAATCCCTGAAATTCTTCTTTTAGTTTGTTTCGTCTCTGCCAAACCATAAATCCCAGCGATGGGATCGTGTGAGTTGTTGCAAAAGTGGTAACCACATGATCCCGGCTTAATTCAAATTCCTGCCCGGCTTCCAGGCCTATGAGATTGCAATTCATGCGGCCACGATCAAGCCTTTGAAAAACCAACAGAAGTTTGCGTAAATCGTCGACTGCATAGGCCGGCACGTAAATATTAGGGGGTTCCATTTTCATCATGCGCCTGCGGGCGACATAAATAGGCAGACTTGCGACATGATCGAGATGGGTATGGGTGATGCACCAGTTGGGTGTGCCCATGAAATCCCAGGGTTGAGCCCCCAGATCGAAGCCCATCTTTAATTCCGGGATCCGCCAATAAGACTGAACTGCAGCCCTGGAATATCCCTCAATAGTGAGGTTTCCGTGTAAATGGCGCAGGTAAGGAGCGTTTTCGACCATTAGGTATTCCGCAGTTGGAAGCTATATATGCCCAAAGTCACTATAAAAACAATGGGCCATAAAACCAAGGTGCACCTTTAATTTAAGGTTTGTAGGAATGATTTTAGAAGGTCTAGTTACCACGATCGGAAAAGAAGGAAAAATCCATGTGGCTCCCATGGGTCCCCGGGTTGAATCTTCGATGTCGCACCTGCTTTTACGCCCGTATTCCACCTCCCAAACCTGCCAAAATTTACTTCGTCATCCAGAAGGGGTTTTTCATGTCACCGATGATGTGACTTTGATTGCCCGGGGTGCAATTGGATTGATGGATTCCCCGCCAAACATGCCTGCAATCGAGGTTAAAGGCTTTGTCCTTGAGGGAAGTTGCAGGGCCTATGAATTTAAGGTTGTCAAAGCTGATACTTCCGAGGATCGGGTTAGGTTGGAATGCGAAGTAATGAAAGTTCACAGGCAGAGAGATTTTTTTGGTTTTAACCGTGCCATGTTTGCTGTTTTGGAAGCTGCTATTCTAGCCTCACGAACAGCATTTTTATCCCTCGAACAAATCGAAAAAGAATTTACAAAATTATCCACTTTGGTGCAGAAGACCGGCTCTGAAAAAGAAGCAGCAGCTTTTTCACTCCTCGAACAATTTGTGCGAAACCAAGCGAACAAGTCAGGCCCGGAATCTTGATATGCCTATCCTCCCCTTTGAACCCCTTGCGCCTGCCATTTTTCCGCGCTATAGCGGCGCTTCTGACTTTCAGCTTATTTCCCAGGGGAAAGTCCGTGTCACAACGGGTAGCAGGTTGCATTTTGGCTTTTTAAACCTCACGCCTAATAATATCCCTTTTTGGAACGACCTTAATGGTAATCCCACCCTTCCTGTCCGCAGGTTTGGTGGAATAGGATTGATGATTCCCAATCCCGGGATTTCCATACTTGCAGAAATTGCAAACTCCTGGAGTTTTCAAGGTGGGCATTTGCAAAGGGTTGAAGAATGCGCAAGGAAGATGCAAGCGTATTGCGAATTGAATAACATCCAACTAAAACCCTGCAAGATAATTGTTGAAAAATCCGCTCCTCACCATGTTGGCCTGGGCACGGGGACCCAGCTTGCTCTTGCCTTGGGAAAAGCACTGTTGCTTGCCAACGGTTTTGATATGCCCACTAAAGAACTAGGTCCGATTTTGGGAAGAGGCAATCGATCTGCAATCGGCCTTTATGGTTTTGATCATGGAGGTTTGATTGTTGAGGGGGGGAAATCCAAAGATGATAAAATATCCCCTCTGATCTCTAATCTCCCTTGGCCCAGCGATTGGCAGATCGAATTGCACTACGATAGCGAAAAGCCCGGAGTTCATGGCGTAGAGGAAGTGAATGCGTTTAAAGAAATCATGAATGCTTCCAAAGATGAGGAATTACTTTCTGCGAATCCTAGAAATGCCTTGTTGGGGATTTTACCTGCCATTGTTTCAAAAGATCTGGATGCTGTGAGGAAATATATATTTGATATGAATATGCGGACGGGGAGGGTGTTTGAACCATTTGAAGGTAAAGATAAAGTTGTAACAGAAGGGATGGCAGACTTTTGTGGCCAGAGTTCCTGGGGCCCCGTCAAATTTCAAATCAAAAAATTGTGAAGTTTATTTTTGATCAGATTAAGTGTTAATCCGTTTGTGTTTATGAAAAATGCAACCAGCACAGCGTATTTGTTGTGATGGTTGCATTTTTCTTGTCGGGAAAATAGAGATAGTTGAAGTTGATTATATAACTCCAAACGCAATTATTTTTTTACATCCGGATTTACTACTTTTTCTGCAGGCCATTTGCCATTAAGAATATCAACAACTGCATGTGCTGCAGAAAGAGCCATGTCGTCTCTTGACTGGACATCCACCCCTGCCATATGAGCTGTGAGGACCAGATTTTCCATTTCAAAGATGGGAAGTTTTCCTGGTGGTTCTTCTTCAAATACATCAAGACCTGCCCCTGCGATTTTTTTTGTTTTCAATGCTTCATGGAGATCATCTGTTTTGATAACTCCACCCCGAGAAGTATTGATCAAAAATGCTGAAGGTTTCATCATTCCCAATGTGTTCTTGTTGATGATATGATGCGATTCCTTGCTGTAGGGCAGATGGAGCGAAAGGAAATCTGATTGCTTTAAAAGTTCTTCCCAAGTTAGAAGTTTGATATCGAGCTTTTTGCAGAAATCATGGTCAGGGAATGGTTCGTAAGCCACCACTTTCATTTCGAAAGCCAGTCCCCTTGTCGCCATCGCTTTGCCTGTACGGCCAAGCCCGGCCAGCCCCAAAGTTTTTCCTCGCAGGGGAAGATTGGTACCCCGTGGGAATTTGCCCTGCTCGATTGCTTTGTGTTGTACCACCAGCTTTTTTGCAAGCCCCAGCATCAGGCAGAATGCATGTTCAGCCACCGAGCCCTGATTAGTGCCCGGCGCAATGGTAACTACAGTATTATTAGCAGTGGCAGATTTTAAATTCACTGCATCGTATCCAACGCCTACCCGGGCAATGACTTTTAATTGAGGATGTGCAGCGATTACTTTTTCGTTGTAGGGTTCAGAGCCAGCAAGCACAGCGGTTACACCTTTAAGCCAATGGATCAACTCGCTTTCAGAAAGTTGCTCCCCTTTTTTGGGGTACACGAGTTCATGGCCAGCATCTTTAAGTACTTTGACAAACTCAATCTCAACGCCATCAAGTGGGGAGGGAGCAATAAGAACTTTAGCCATTGTTAAAACCTTTCTTAAAAAGCGGGCATGAATCTTATGAACGATATCCTACAAAAAAAGTCCGCTTGCGGTGCGAAGTTGCAGCGAAATAGTTGAAATAATCTTTAGTTTGTCATGCCAGAACATTTCCGCATCGGATTCGGTAACCAGGTTAAAAGTGATTTTGGACCCGGGTCTGAGTTGTCCGAGTATATCTAAATCGGCCCTGATTACCTGGGCAATTCTTGGATAACCGCCAATGGTCTGGCCATCTACTCCCAGCACCAATAACTGGCCATCGCGAGCAACTTGGATCGTGCCTGGGCAAACGGGTTCTGAAAGCATTTCGTGCTTAAGGGTGGGTAAAGCTGGCCCTGAAAGTCGCAGTCCCATGCGATTGCTGGATTGATCCACGAGGAAATCTTTGTTGACCAAATCAGAGGAGTTGAAAAACGAAAATTCCGCACCCGGTGTCACTCTGATCAGGCACTCAGGTTTTTGCCATCGCCATTCTTCGGGAAGTCGCGATCGCATGCACCACCCCTCATTACAAGGGAGTTTTGTTTTGGTTTTGATGGGATCAAACGAAGAAGTGCTTCCAAGGATGTTCTTGACAAGGATGCCCCCTTTGATGCCAATGTAGCCACGAACACCAGTGGTGCAACTTCCTGTCTTGAGGGTTTCACCCGCCTTGAGTGGGAATGTGTTTAGATTGTTTATGTTGATGCCATCAATTTCCAATTGGCAGGGTGGGCCGAGGTAGGAAAGTGCCAAATCACAATTTGCTTTTAAAGTTGGCCCAACTAGGCTGAATTCCAAAGCAGGGGTGCCGGGTTCATTTCCTAGAATTGCATTGCATAATAAGTAGGATTTGTAATCCGCAGCACCGCCCCAGGGAATACCCTGATGCCTTGATCCAAATCTTCCTTGATCAACAACAAGGGTGTGTAAACCAGATTCAATAACAAAAAGTGTCATCAAAATGCTCTGATTTCTATCCCTAGGATTTTAAATTGACTTCGTAATTTTTGAACGAAATCAGCAGCATTAGGTTGGTCGCCATGAATGCAAAGAGTTTTAATGCCCGACGTTTGCAAAAGTTTTTGAGCTTGTAAAGCTGCGGCAGCAGGGTCGTGAATGAAGGCGTCAGGCTGGTTGCGTGGCACCAGGTTGCCATCGGGTAGATATTGTCGGTCTGCAAACCCTTCCGAGAAAAAAGGGACTTTCCCTTTCGAGGAATGCTGGAGTTCAGAATCAGGCGGGCCAAGAACAGCGAGATTGAATCGTTCTGCGATAGAAATGATTTTGTCTGCGAGGGTTTTGCTTTTCGATGCCTGATGGTAAAGCGCACCGTGTAGTTTTAAATGTGAAAGTTTGACATTGGCAAAATCAGCCAAGGCGATTAAGGCCCCAACTTGGAAAAGGCACTCTGCGAATAGCTGAGGTTCAGATAGTTTGGTTTCTAGACGGCCGAAATTTGCAGGGTCGTTTAATCCGGGGTGAACGCCAACATTGATTTTGTAGTTTTTTGCTTCTTGTAATAGTTCCAATACTCCATCAGGCGAGCCTGCATGCCTGCAACAGGCAATGTTGATGGACGAAACCAAGGGCAGTAACGTAAAATCGTTGTCAAAACCTTCGCCGATATCGCAATTTAGATCGATGTACATAATTGCGCCTATTTGTTTTTTGGTCGGAATGCCAGCACAATGTTTTCGTGGGTTGTAAGAAAGGGCCCATCAATGAGGTCGATGCAATAAGGGATTGCGGGGAAAACCGCAAGTAGGCAATCCCTGATTGCAGAGGGTTTTCCGGGCAGATTGATGATAAGGGTACTACCTCTTATGCCAGCGATTTGTCGCGAAAGTATTGCGGTAGGGACGATTTTAAGCGAGATTGCGCGCATTTGTTCGCCAAACCCATCGAGGATCTTGTCGCATACCGCTTCCGTTGCCTCGGGTGTTACATCTCTCTTGGCAGGTCCGGTTCCGCCCGTTGTCACTACCAGGCAGCATTTATCAACATCACATAATTCTTTTAGCGTCGATTCGATTAATGGCTGCTCATCGGGAATTATTTTTGCGATGATTTCAAAGTTACATGAGAGGATTTCATGCAGAAGTTTGCTGATCGCAGGGCCCCCCAGGTCTTGATAAACCCCCAGGCTGGCCCGATCAGAGACCGTGACGATTCCTATGCGAATTGGATTGTTCATGATAATTTGTCCGATCTTTATGATTTTCTTCTTGGGTTGAAGATAATATAGCAACACAATGACATTTTTACCCCTGCCTTTAAAGGAGAAAATATGAGAACTGTATGGAGATTTCATGGAGCAGGAGAATTGGTTTTTGGATGGGGAGCAGTGAATGAGGCTGGTGATCTTTCATTGCGCATGGGTCTAAAGCGTATTTTTCTTCTAACGGATAAAACCCTGGTTAACTTTGGTATCGCCAAGAAGGTTATTGAACCTTTGAAAAATGCTGGCATCAGCGTTGAAATATTCGAGGGCGGGGAACCCGAACCCACTCTCCCCGCAGTTTTAAAAGCCATTGAAGCTGCCAGGTTTTTTGGGCCCGATGGTGTTTGCGGCTTAGGTGGTGGCAGTAATATGGACATGGCAAAGATTGTTGCCAAGGTATTGGCGCATGGGGGCAGCCCTCTGGATTATGTTGGTGATGATCGTTTGCCCGGGCCGATTCTTCCTTTAATCTGTGTTCCCACCACAGCGGGTACAGGTTCTGAAGTTTCTGGCGCGGATGTTTTCACCGACCCTTCAACCCAGCTAAAACTTGGTTCCTTAAGCAATTACCTTCGCCCACGAATTGCAATTGTTGATCCGCAAATGTCTGTTTCTTGTCCAAAAAAAGTCACAGCAGATAGTGGCATCGATGCACTTACTCATGCCATTGAGGCTTTTACCGCAGTGGACAACGAGGTATTCCCGCTTCCCAAGGGCCAGCGCTCCGTTTATCAAGGCAGGCATTTCTTTGGAGATATGGTTGCTGAAAAAGCCATCAAGCTTTGTGGTCAATTTCTTAAGCGTGCTGTTCTTGATGGTAATGACCTCGAAGCTAGGGAAGGAATGGCCTTGGCTGCAACTCTTGGTGGGTTGGCCTTTTCCAATGTGGGCGTTGCTGCGGTTCATGCATTGGAATACCCGGTTGGTGGAGCAGTGCATTGCTCACATGGAGAAGGAAATGGTTTGCTACTTCCTTATGTGATGAAGTTCAATCTTCCTGAAAGGAAGAAGGAATTTGCACAGATTGCAAACTGGCTTGGTGCAAATACCCAAGGGTTGGATGAGGATGCTGCTGCCAATAAAGCTATAGAAGCAGTGGAGAAACTTCGGATAGAAATAGGCATTCCCGGAAAACTTAGTCAGATCGGCGTAAAGGAAAATCAGTTGCATGAATTCGCAGTTAAATCGCATTCGATACAGAGGATTTTAAGGGTTAACCCGAGAACCACATCGGTGGAGGATCTTGAGAAAATATTACGAGATGCTTTTTGATTTCTCCGGGGGTTTTCCAAAAAGGAAGAGTAAGATGCGGTCGAAACGATCTCGCCAATCGTTTTCGTGATGCTGCCCACCAACGATTTCCTGGTAGTAGTAATTCCATCCGGGAAGCAAGCCAATTTGTTCAAGCCTGCTTGCAAGCAAGCGGGTGAGAGTGAAAGGCGGGTTGACGCAGCCTGGGTATTTGCCCTCTTCGGTGCCCATGTCAAACCAGATTCTTGAGTTGGATAATCGAGAGGCTTGGGCAAGAACATCATAAAGAGATTTTTGGTTTGCCCACCATAGTGAAGCTGAGATTGCTCCACATAAGCCAAAAATTTCTGGGTAATCAAGTGCCAAGGTAAGTGAGACAAGCCCTCCGAGGGATGAACCAGCAACCCCGCAATTTTCTGGCCCCGGCATGGTTTGATAGTGTGAATCGATAAAGGGCTTGAGTTCTTCGGTCAGGAATTTGCCATAATTTCTGGCATTTCCCCCGCGCTTCTCCCTGGCATCACGCTGCAAGGTGAATTCTTCCTCGCGTTGCAGATTGTTATCAATACCAACCAGAATAAGGGGTCTAAGAAAACCCTGACGTATCAGGCGTTCTGCTGTTTTATCTGCTTCCCATATTGCGCCATATGCGGCATAGCGCTTGTCGAACATGTTTTGGCCATCGTGCAGGTAAAGTACGGGATAAGTTGAATCAGGGGTGTATTCTGGAGGAAGCCAAACGGCGATAGTGCGTTTGTTGCCCAAATTTTCCGAGGGAAAATCAAAGTGGTAGTGAAGTTGGGAAGAAGCTTTTGGAATCATGCTAACTCGGTTTTTTTGGGGCTGGCATTGGGATAAAGTCTGGTCCGAACGCCTCAGGTAGCAAATCGCACAACCGATAAAATTTCGTTTCACCTGAAAGATTCGCAACCCAGAGTTCAAGGTTTGGTGCGAACTCGAAAAGGAATTGCCTGCAAGCACCACATGGTGGGCAGGGCGTATCAGAATCTGCAACAATCAACATTTGTGTGAAAGTTCGAATCCCTGCGGCAACTGCAGTACAAACCGTAGTTCGCTCTGCGCAAATGGTCAGGCCAAAGCTTGCATTTTCAACATTGCAACCAGAAAAGATTCCCCCAACAGAACCCCGCAGAGCTGCACCAACCTTGAATCCCGAATACGGTGCATAAGCATGTTTTCTTGCTTTAATTGCTTCGGATAATAAGTCTTGGGGCGGTTTCATGAGTTTCTCGAAATCTTGATCCTTCATTAGTAACATTCACTAAAATATTTCTTCAAGTATCACCCCATTTTCTTTTTGTGGCTTTTCTTCGATCACCAAGGCGTGAAGGCATAGCTCCGATGCTTTTTCCAAACCTTTGGCATTCCTATGTCTGATTTCCATGATAACATCGCCTTTATGTACCTTGCATGAAGGCTTGCGGTGCAAAATAATTCCAACACCTGCATCAACTGAAGCTTCAGCTTTGTCTCGTCCAGCACCAAGATGGCAGGCTGCCCATCCAAGTTTACTGGCATCAATGGCATTAAGCCAACCAGATTCGTTAGCTTTAATTTCATGAATCCCGGATGAGATTTCAAGAAGATTGGGATTATCGATGGTTCTTGGATCACCTCCCTGGGCTTGAATTAAAGCTTTAAATTTTTCAAGCCCTTCACCAGATGCAAGTTTATTCCGGACCAGTTCAATTGCCTTATCCATGTCCGGTCGAATGCCTCCTAATAGCACCATTTTTGCAGCAAGATGAGTTGAAAGCTCCATGGTGTCTTGAGGGCCGTTTCCTTTTAGAATTTCAATACATTCCTGTATTTCCAGGGCATTTCCGATTTTGTCACCCAGGGGAGAATCCATGTTGGTGATAATTGCCTTGCATTGGATGCCAGACTTGCGGGCAGTGTTGACTATGGACTTTGCTAATTTTCTGGCCTTATCAAGTTCAGGCATGAAAGCGCCCCTGCCTGTTTTTACATCCATGATAAGCCCTTGAATGCCTTCTGCAATTTTTTTGCTTAGGATGGATGCAGTAATCAACGGGATGGATTCGACGGTTGCAGTAACATCACGAAGGGCATAAAGAATGCGGTCAGCGGGAGCGATTTCGCTGGTTTGTCCAATCATAGCAATTCCAAGATTTCTGAGTGTTTTTTCGAATGAGATTAGATCTAGTTGGACATTGAAACCTGGAATTGATTCGAGTTTGTCAAGTGTGCCACCGGTGTGGCCCAAACCTCGTCCGGAAATCATGGGAACAAAAACGCCACATGCAGCAGCAAGAGGCCCTAGGATGATTGAGGTTTTGTCGCCAACGCCGCCGGTGCTGTGTTTGTCGATTGCAGGTCCAGGCAGATCGGCCCAGGAGAGGATTTTTCCGGATGAAGCCATGAGTTGGGTTAGATTCGATGTTTCACGGGTGGTCATGCCTTCAAAAAAAATAGCCATTAACATTGCTGATAGCTGATACTCGGGCCATGTGCCCTTGGCCGCCCCGGTGACAAAGCTTTTAAGTTCAGATTCCGAAAGGGTAAACCCCTCTCTTTTTTTTCTGATTAGTTCCGGGATCAGCATTCTTTAAAATCCTTCCATAAAAAATAGCAAGCCAGTGTTTATTATTATGGGGTAAAGAGGTATCATCTTAGCTTGAAGAGGAAATTAAAGCGATCTCCAAACGGATTTAAATCATGGAACCCGGCATAGTAGTGAAAAAAACCAAGGCTTTGGCCGTACTTTTTTTTCTTGTTGAATCAATCCCCACTTTGTTGGTAAGTGCGGGATTATTGGGTATTGGATATTGGGGTGCCTCGACGGAATGGACTTTTAAATTTCCGGGTAGTGCAGAATCAGAAGCAAAAAGCCAGGAAGAATCAAAAGAAACAGAAACTTCTCTTTGGAAGGTGGAGGGAGGATTAGACAAGGCAAACCCGTACGAAAAAGCAAATCTATCCGCCCCCAGCAAGGAGGTGTTGGATCTTTCTGAACTGGAATTCCTTAAGATCGAATCTCAAACGCTAATTCGAACTATTTCTGGGACAGGTTACGTTGAATTTGATTCGCTTAGAAAAGGGAGTATCAGTTCCAAGGCGCCTGGTGTGGTTTATCGAATTTTGAAAAAACAGGGTGATAAGGTTTTACAAGGCGAAACGATCGCTCTTATTGATTCACCCGAGGTGGGCAAAGCTAAAACAGACTTTATGCAATCACTCGTGTTGAAAGATAATCGGAAAAAATCCTTGGAAAGAGGTCAGTTGGCAGCAGCAGTCTTACCGGAAAGGCAGATCAGAGAACTAGAAATGGCTTTCAGGGAAATTGAAATAAAGTTGCTTGCTGATTTACAGGCATTGATCAATTTGGGATTTATCATCAACCCCGCAGATTATAAAAACCTTTCTGATGAAGATGTCTTTAAAAGGATTTGCGAAGTTGGTATCCCAGAAGCCATTACCAAGGAATACAAAGGTGCTATCTCTGCAAATTTGCTTCCCTTAAAGGCCCCCTTTGATGGCCAGATTATCACGGTAATCAAGGGGATTGGTGAAAATGTTGGCCCTGCAGATGCCCAATGTGTGCTTGCAGATCCCTCAAGACTTGTGATCATGTTTAATCTTCCATTGGAATCGGTTCAATTGGTTAAGGTCGGCCAAGACTTTCGATTCAAGGCGGAACTTGTTGAAGGTCAGGTCATCACAGGTAAAATAGATTGGGTCTCACCTGAGCTTGATGATAAAACCCACACCGTTAAGGTGCGTGCTTCCTTTGCGAATCCTGA
Organism: Planctomycetota bacterium; assembly: GCA_009920765.1. GTDB lineage: Bacteria > Planctomycetota > Planctomycetia > Gemmatales > Gemmataceae > UBA969. The sequence continues at coordinate 16,407 of RFZJ01000030.1, forward strand.
TGGGAAGATACGGCCTAACACTTTTGGAAAAGGTGATATTCAAGTCGGAAAACAAGAAAACGCGGTAATTATCCCAGACGCCTGCATACAGTATATCAGTAACAAACCGTTTGTTTTTGTTCGAGTGAATGACCTTACGTTTCAGGCAAAAGCGGTGGAAATGGGGATTCGCAATGGTGATAGAATTCAAATCACCAAAGGACTTTTACCTGGTGAAACTGTTGTTTTTACAGGTTCCAACATGCTTCGCGCAGAACTTCTCTCAAAACTAGAAGTGCAATAATATAATTAATTCAGGCGCAAAAAATGATAGATGCCATTCTTAAGCTTTCATTGCGATTTCGAATTTTTGTTGTTTTTGGAATGTTGGTTTTTGCAGCTTTTTCGCTCTGGATGCTGCCTTCCCTGGCCATCGATGCATTTCCGGATACCACTCCCGTGCAAGTCCAAATCAACACTTACGCCACTGGCCTTGCCGCTGAAGAAGTTGAAAGACAGGTGACCTTTCCCATCGAGCAGGAAATCAATGGGATGCCCAAACTCAATCAACTGAGGTCGCTTTCGAAATTTGGATTATCCCAGGTGACTGTAACTTTCGACGATGGAACAAACATTTATTTTGCCCGCCAGCAAGTTGCAGAACGCATTAATAATGCGGTCCTGCCAGCAGGAGTTGCAAAACCAACGCTTGGACCTGTGGCTACCGGGTTGGGGGAAGTTCTTCATTTCATGGTGCAACCTGCTTCGCAGGAAACAAGTTTGACAGATGTACGAACCTTTTTTGATTGGGTTGTGAAACCAAGTCTTCGGAAAGTTCCTGGAGTTGCGGAGATCAATGCGTGGGGTGGCGAAAAAAAACAATATCAGATCCGTATTGATCCCGACAGATTGAATACTTACGACATTCCGTTTGAGCAAGTGGTTGAGGCCATCAAGGCCACCAACATGAACGCCGGGGGGAGCAACATCAACCGGGGAACAGAAACACTGATTATCCAGGGAATTGCCCGAACAACAACCTTGGATCAAATCCGCAATATAGTTGTGGGTATCAAGAAAGAAATTCCAATCCAGCTTTCTGATGTTGCCGTGGTAATGGTCGGAAATGAAAGCAGATTGGGCGCCATCAGTTATATGGGAAAAGGCGAAAGCGTAATGGGTCTGGGTTTCATGCTGATCGGGGAAAGCAGCAACACTGTCACTCATCGGCTTAAGGATAAATATGAAACAATAAAGGCAAGCCTTCCCAAAGATATAAAAATGGATATTGCCTACGACCGCACAGAGTTGGTGGACAAGGTGATTGGCACAGTAAGGGGGAATTTGTTTGAAGGTGGCCTTTTGGTTATAGCTATTCTTTTCATTTTTTTGGGTAACCTTAGGGCGGGTATTGTGGTTGCAACTGCAATTCCGTTTTCAATGTTTTTTGCATTCAATGGAATGATGGCATTTGGGATTGCAGGAAGCTTGTTAAGCCTGGGTGCAATCGATTTCGGGATGGTCGTGGATAGTTCCGTTGTTTTGGTAGAGCACCTTATGAGTAGAATGGGCGAGGAGGGAGCGGAAAAACGCAATAGACTCGAACTTATTTACGAAGCAGCAATGGAAGTTCGAATGCCAACCCTCTTCGGTGAATTGATTATTATCATTGTTTATCTGCCAATTTTGACGCTCGAGGGAGTCGAAGGAAAACTCTTCAGGCCTATGGCCCTAACCGTTGTTTTTGCACTTATCGGTTCCTTGATTTTGTCGCTTACACTTATTCCTGCGCTTGCCGCGCTGCTTTTACCAAAGAAAATGAGCCATTCAGAACCTCTTCTGGTTCGGATTGCTGTTTGGATTTATAAACCTGTTTTAAAGATGGTTTTAAAATTCCGCATTGCTGCAATCATGATGGTGGTGTGTGTTAGTCTCGTGGCAATCATGATGGCAAGGTCTTTGGGTTCGGAATTTATTCCGAAGCTTTCGGAGGGAGCGATTGTAATCAATATTTTTAGGCCTGTAGGAACAAGCATTCAGGAAGCAGTGCGCTACAATACGAAACTGGAAAAAATGGTCCTTGCGGCATTTCCTGATGAAGTGAAGAGGGTTTGGAGCAGACTGGGATCGCCTGAGGTTGCAACCGACCCTATGGGCCCTGAAGAAACTGATTTTTTTATCACTCTGAATTCCCGTGAAAAATGGAAAAAAGCCAAGAATCAGGAAGAGCTAATCGGCCTTATTGATCAATTAATTAAGCCACTGATTGGCCAGGAATATTCGTTCACCCAACCAATAGAACAGCGGGTGAATGAAATGATATCTGGTGTTCGCGCAGATGTGGCTGTGAAAATATTTGGTGATGATTTCGAGGTTCTAAAGAATAAAGCAGAGCAGGTGGAACAGTTATTGAAAAACATTCAAGGTGCCGAGGATGTAATTGTAGAGCCTGTAAGCGGACAGCCTGTATTGCAAATTAAATTGAAACAGGAGCAACTTGCGATTCATGGTCTTGCTGCCAAAACTGTGCTGCAGCATATCGAAACTTTAGGCAGCCAACCCTTGGGGGAGATTCTGGAAGGGGAGCAGCGTTTTCCCTTGGTAGCAAAATTTCCCGAAAACTTTCGATCTAGACCCGAGGCCATCGGTTCCTTGATCGTGACAACTGCGAGTGGTGAAAAAATTCCCCTTTCAGGAATTGCAGATATAATGGAAATTCGTGGCCCTTCAAGAATTTCTAGAGAGTGGGGGCAACGTAGAATAACCATACAGTGCAATGTTCGAAACCGTGATGTGGGTAGCTTTGTCAATGAGGCCCAAAAGCAAATCAAAACAAAAGTGAGTTTTCCCACAAGCAGGTACCGGGTTGAATGGGGGGGCCAATTCGAGCAACTTGCCGCCGCCAAATCAAGGCTCGCCATTATTGTTCCCATTTCTCTCCTGATGATTATTTTTCTTCTCTATCTCACCTATAGAAATATGACTGATACTATTATTGTTTTTTCATCTGTTCCTCTCGCATGTATTGGGGGAATAGCTGCGCTTTGGTTTCGCCAAATGCCATTTTCTATTTCTGCTGCGGTTGGATTCATAGCTCTTTTTGGTCTCGGGGTTCTTAATGGCATGTTGCTTGTTACTTTTATAAGGCAGTTGCGGGCTGAAGGACTGGCTTTGATGCAGGCTATAGAAAATGCAGGTGTTACACGCCTTAGGGCTGTCTTGATGACTGCATTAGTCGCAGGATTTGGTTTTATTCCGATGGCGTTTAGTGATGGTGTTGGTGCAGAGGTTCAAAGGCCGCTAGCCAGTGTTGTGATTGGCGGAGTCATAAGCAGCAGTGCATTGACACTTTTTATTCTTCCTGTGATCTATTCCTTCTTTGCACCTGCAAAAGTTCCTGCTCTAGAAACTAAATAGGTGATCGCCCGGTTATTGGCAGGAACAATCAATAATTTTTAGTTCAGGGAGTAGGCAAGGAACTTGTGTTTGTTTTTAAGCAGACAAGCGAAGCCTTTTTGGCTGGGTTCCGGTTAAATCAATTGTAATAAAACAATAATTAAGATTGTTAGTCGTCATCCCCATCCGAATCGAAGGAAGAAGATTGGCTTTCCTGGGAAAGATAAAAAATACGTATCTTGGCGCTGTCCCGCATTAAGTCGATCCTGCCTATCTCAATTCGGTGAATCGGCAGGCCGGTCCTTTGTTTAAGATCTTCGATCAATTGGCTTCGATTTTCAGGCCTGATCAAATCAATTTTTTCGTAAATGACCGTCTGGCTATTTTCGTGAGGCAGAGTTACCTTGCGATCTAAAACAAAAGTAAGAAGCAGTAGCACACCATTGGAAATAAGCAGTTCAGGTAATCCGGTGTCTAAACTCGAAAGCGCATTTAATATCCCTATGGTGACACTTGTAAGAAGATATGCCATTTCCCGGATTGGTACAGAAACTGATCGATAGCGGATGATGGAGAAAATCGCAAATAACCCAAACGCAAAGCCAATCTTGATGGTTGCGCTACTCAGGAGGTAGCAGATAATGAAATTGATGATGTTGAATAGGAAGAAGGAAAAAAGAAAATCTTTGTTCCTGTGTCTGGGGTAGTAAATGATCCTGACGAGTAAAAAAATGACAATCGCATTAAGGGCGAAACGAAACCCGAATTCTGTCAGGCGGGTTCCTCCAAAAAATACAGCTTGTTCAGTAAGGTTGTTTTCAAGGTCGTTCATTGTTTATTTTCGTAACTAGTAAAAGTTCAGGTTTAAAGGCATTATGCTTGACCAGTTCAAGGATAGCGGTGCCAGTTGCATATTTGCTGAATGAACCTTGCCTTATGCCGAGTTTTTTAATGGTTTCTATAAAGAGGCATTTTGGAGTTAAACGCCTGCTTTTAACTTCTGCAACAACGAGTAGCGGAAGTTCTTTTGCCCCCACCATATTTTCAAATCTAATATTCATGTCAAGCGTTACTTTGATGTTTTCGGATTTGGACACCATTGTTATGCGATCATAGGAAATGGTGATTTTTGGTTTCAAGCAATAGTCCTGATAACCAAGTGATGCGATTAGTTCACTCTGGGCTTGGTTTAATTCAGGCAGAACAGCAGGTTCTTCTGTGCGAATCTTTTCGGTTTTCTTTCTGGAAGTCTTGCATTTGACTTCAAAGAAAACTTTTTGGATGTCGGTGTACTTGCGCCAGCGAACTTTTATTCTCTCTGGTTTACCATTGTGGTGCATCAGGTAAAGTTTGAAATCATCAGTGTCGAGATAGGTGCTTTCGTAATGGAAAACCGTCTGATTTTTAATTTTGAGGACATGATATTCGGTCGACATCTGGTTGATGATGGATTCAAGTTTGGATCGATGAAAAACAAACTTCGAATCGAAACGGCCAAGCAGTTTCATCTTATCAAGTTCATCAAGGGATATGGTTTTGAATGAATCAAAAATTGCAGGGGATAATGCGCTGCATTCGCCTGTTGGTTTTTCCTTAATGTTTTGAGATGGTTCTTGTAGCATCATGCTTTCAGATTAAATTGTGATTATGAGGGTTAGTACGTTATTCGCCATCATATTTGCGTTTATCCTCTTCATAGGCGTTCAAAATTTTCTGAACAAGAGGGTTTCGTACTATGTCAGCTTCACCTAAATGAATCAATTTAATTCTATCAATATTTTTCAAACGGTTCAAGGCGTCCGTTAGGCCGCTTTTGGTGTGCGGGGGCAGGTCGACTTGTGTGATATCTCCCGTGACGATAACTTTAGATCCGTAACCCATTCGAGTAAGGAACATTTTCATTTGTGAAATGGTGGTGTTCTGGGCTTCATCCATGATGATGATGGCTTGATTAAGTGTTCGCCCACGCATGTAAGCAAGGGGAGCGATTTCGATGATGTCGTTTTCGAGGTAACGTTTGACTTGATCGGGATCCATCATGTCGTTAAGTGCATCGAAAAGAGGCCGGAGATAAGGGTTGACCTTGGCAGCAATATCGCCCGGGAGAAACCCAAGTCGTTCTCCAGCTTCCACAGCAGGCCTTACAAGAACAATTTTTTTGATCAAGCCCTGCCTTAAATTACTAACGGCCATTGCAACCGCAAGCCAGGTTTTGCCAGTGCCGGCAGGTCCAACGCAAATAGTAAGATCATTCTCTAGCATGGCTTTGACATAAATGGCTTGTCCATCGGTTCTTGGGCGCAGGAATTTCCCCACAGAATCTGGAAGTTTTTCGGTGTTATTGCCAGTGCTGATTCGGTCGCCCCCGGAATGAACCACTTCAATAATGGTTCTGACTTCTTCCAAAGAAAGAGTGCCTGCATGCCTAAGGCTTTCTCGCATGCGAGAAATAATTCGTGCAGCTTGGTCGATTTGTTCCTGGGTACCTTTGAAAAGAAGTTGATCGCCCCTGCCCAAGACCTGCATATCCAATGCCTGCCTGATTTCTTTAAGGAATTGATCCCTGTTACCGGAAAGGAGAATGGATTCTTCTCGACTATCAAGTGGAATGGTTAAATCTGTCATTCAGAGTTCCTGAGTTAGTTAAGGAAGAAAAGCCAGGCAATCGGGCCGATTATTAAAAGAGAATCGAGCAGGTCTAAAATTCCACCAAAGCCCGGGATCACCTGAGAGGCATCTTTAGTGCAGAGATCTCGTTTAATAAGGCTTTCAACAAGGTCTGCAAAAACTCCACCTAATCCAATGATAACGCCAAAAGCAATGGCCGCAAGGTCACAGCAAAGAGGTGTATTTGGGAAAATTTTAGTCCATAAAAAAGCAATTGCATAAGAAAACAAAATACCCCCAGCGAACCCCTCCCAAGTCTTCTTTGGACTTAGTATAGGGGTCATTAGATGATTTCCGAACATCTTGCCTGTAAAGTAGGCTCCAATATCGCAGCACTTGGTAACAGTGATGGTGATACCCAAGCAATAAAGGCCAATGTAGGGGTTTGTATCTGAACCAATCCATCGGAGTTGAATTAAGAAACTGGGTAAAAGTCCAAGGTAGACAATAACAAAAGCATAGAGGGATAGATTGTTGGTGCTAAAACCCGGGGCACGGTATTTAAACATTTCGAGCAAGATCAAAACGAAGTAAAAAGCAATGGCAGTACCCCCTGTAATCTGCCAGGAATGATATGCAGGGGGAAGTAAGTTAAAGTGGGGAATCCAGTTTGAAAATAGAATTGTGGAAACAGCTAGGGAGAGAAAATTCCTGCTGGGTGTAAGTGCGGAGTTTTTGAATAATTCGAGTAATTCTCTGGTGGCTAAAAACCCACCGCTTAAGCATATGAGCAATAAAAAAGGATACCAAGGCGCAATAAAAAGATCCGCAACCAAGGCGCTGGATATTGCAATAACAAGTAGAATACCAACAACGATTCTTTTTTTCATGGTAGGTTGAAACCAGAAAAAGGGGAAATTAGCTTTGAAGAAAATGCTAGGTATTGCATTAACTTTTGAGGCCTCCGAAGCGCCTTTCGCGTTTGGAATAATCAAGCAAGGCATCGTTCAAGGTTGAAACATCGAAGTCGGGCCAAGGTTTTTCAGTGACCCATATTTCCGCATAGGAAATCTGCCAAAGTAAAAAATTGCTGACCCTCATTTCGCCCGCAGTGCGAATGAGAAGATCAGGGTCAGGCATGCCAGTGGTGTTTAAAGAAGAGGAGATGACCGATTCATCAATGCTGTTGACGGAAATCAATCCATCTTTGACGAGGGAGGCGATTTTTTGGACAGCATCAACAATTTCCTGCCTGCCCCCGTAATTGATTGCCAGGCATAATCCCATGCCTGTGTTATCTCTGCACAGCCTGACCGTTTCATCAATTTCATGCTGGACCGAATCAGGCAGCATTTCTTTTCTGCCAATGGTGCTGAAGCGGATGTTTTTTTCTAAAAGAAGAGGTCTTTCTTGAACCAGATAACATTCCAAAAGCTGCATGAGAAAATCAAGTTCAGGCTGTGGCCTTTTCCAGTTTTCGCTGCTGAAACAAAAAAGGGTGAGTTGGTGGATGCCAAGTCGGGAGCATTCTTCGACAATCGTTCTAACTGTTTGCATGCCTTGCGAATGGCCTTCGACTCTGGGTAAACCTTTAAGTTTGGCCCACCTGCCATTGCCATCCATTATTATTGCAATGTGTGCGGGTAGTCTGGAGGGATCGAGTCCTGCCAAAGGGGAATCCGCACTGGATGTTTTCGGAACAGTCTGGGACCTAGGCAAAGAAGGCACTCCCGCAACTAAAGTCGTTTTAAACCCGACCAGTAAAAATCGTCTGAGACCTTTCAGGGCCTACAGATATAAGCTTAACAGGAAGTTCAAGAATTTCACCGATTCTATCAGCATATTTTCTTGCAGCGGCAGGTAAATCTGAAATTTTTGAAGCAGCAGTCAATGGCTCATTCCAGCCTTGAAGGGTCTCGTAAATAGGTTTGCAGCGTTCAAGCTCTCGAGCATCAGTGGGGAAATAAGTGATGCGATTCCCGTCGAGTTCGTATGCGGTTGCAATTTTCAATTCTGAAAACCCAGCAAGCACATCCAAAAGCATGACGCAAATTTCATCCACACCATTAATCATGGAAGAATGCCTGGCAGCAACTGCATCGAACCAGCCACAGCGCCTGGGCCTGCCAGTAACTGTGCCAAACTCTTTGCCAATTTTACGGATTCGTTCGCCAAGTCCATCAGGTCCATCATCAAGTTCGGTTGGGAAGGGCCCTTTTCCTACGCGGGTGGTATAGGCTTTAAGGATGCCAATAACCTTGGTTACATATCTGGAAGGCAAACCTGATCCCGACCCAATGCCAGCAGTGATGCTATTGGAACTGGTTACAAAGGGAAAACTACCATGATCAACATCAAGCAGACTACCTTGGGCGCCTTCAAATAAAATGTTTTTACCCGCTTTAAATTCTTGATGGAGCAAAGTGACCGTGTTGGTGAGATGCGGTTTAAAAAATGTACCATGCTCGTGAAATTCATCAGCAAGTTTTGCAGCATCAAATTGAACAGCATCAATATTGAAGCCACGCAACAGCCTATTTTTAAACTCAACAACGGAATCAAGTCGTTCTTTTAAATGGGCATGCTGGGTGAGTTCGCCTGTTCTAATTGCGTGAACTCGCCCAACTTTATCTTGATAACAAGGCCCTATGCCCCTGCCGGTAGTTCCGATACCTTGCCCCTGCTTTGATTCTGTGATTTTTTCCTGTTCAATATGGTAGGGGAAAATAACGTGGGCACGATCGCTGATAACCAACCTATTGCCAAGATCGATGTCATTTTTAAGAAGTTGGGAAATTTCTTCACGAAGCCTTGTGGGATTGATAACCACGCCATTACCTATGATTGATATCACCTTGGGGCGGATGACCCCCGTAGGCAGAATCGAAAGCTTAAAAGTTTTATTTCCGGTCATCACGGTATGGCCAGCGTTGGGCCCGCCATTATAACGGACCACAATATCGTGATGATCAGTAAGTACATCAACGACTTTACCTTTGGCCTCATCACCCCATTGAAGACCAACAACACAGGTGCAAGGCATACTATTTCACCATATCTTAAAAAGTAAGGGGGAAACCCCCATGAAAAACACACAAGAAAAAAGCCCAAGACGCCTGTCTCGGGCAATGACACCCCAAAAAGAGTATCCGACATCAATTCTTATTTAGAAACTATGGTTAAGTCAAGCATATAGTTATGATAGATTGCATGAAGTTATAGAGTTCCGAGAAGAGGGTTTTCAAAGGCCATAAAATAGGGAGATGCGAAATGTCAGTCCCCAATCGATTTAAAGTGACAATACTGCTGTTTACCATCGTTTGCTTTGCGATGATTTGCCAACCACTTCTGGCTTTTCAAGAGGAACCTGTATTTCAGGGTAAAAAATTTGCAGAATGGGAAGCTCTCCTTAAAGTTAATTCCGATTACGATAAGCTCTCTGACGCTGAAAAAGAAAAATCGTCCCGATCACGAAGGGCTGGGCTGATTGCTTTGGAATTAATGGCGAATTCTTTGGATAAAAGAATACTTCCGGCAATGGTGTTGGTTTTAAAAAATGATCCCGATGAGAAGTTGCGGGAAACTGCAGCGTTATCGCTTATGCGAGTGGCTTTAAAGATGGCGGAAAAAACCAAATCATCATCTGCCAGACAGTATGCGGCGGAAGCCTTGAAGGAAACGCTTGAAAAAGATAAATCGATAAGAGTCAAAGAAATCGCAGCATCTTCATTGGGAAAAATCGTACCTGAATCTGCACCAGCTATCCCCATTCTGGTTTTGGCCATCAAACAAAAAGACACAGGGTTACGAGTTGCTGCAGCGGATGCGTTGCGAAGGTTGGGGCCCGAAGCCAAGGGGGCAGCCCCTGATCTACGTGCCTTGGCTTTAGATGCAACTGCAGACATTATATCAAAATCATTTGCATTTCTAGCGCTTGGAAATTTAAAAGATGTAGAATCCATTCCTGCGCTTTTGCAAACAGTTCAAGATGCCAAAATGCCATTGGAGTTAAGGCTGCCCGCCGCAAATGCAATTTCAATGATGGGCGGCGAAGCAGGAGGGGCATTCTCAGAGAAATTGGGGTTATTACTGGTGGACGAAAGCACCCCTAAAGATTTAAAAATAGCGTTGTCGATTACGCTTGATAGTCAGGAAAGTTTTGCCTATCCTGCCTGGAAATCGATGGTTCCCGCTCTTAAGGACCGTGATGCTGCAGTCCGCTCAATAATATTACATTGTCTGGGAAATATTGGAGCGAAATTGCAAAAGGATTTTAAAGTGGTGCAGGTGGCGGTTCTTGCATGTGTCAATGACTCGGCACTGGAAGTAAGGCTTGCTGCTGTAGAAACGTTGGGACGGTGGGGGCCTGAACTTGCAGATGATGAGGTTGTAAAAAAGATTGAAGGCCTGACCAAGGATACCGCAAAGGAAATGCGAGAAACAGCAGCAACCGTCTTGAAAAGGCTTAAGGGAACTTCTTCAAATTAAGGCTTAAAAACAAGGTGATGCGATCCTTTAGCCTGAACTTCGCCGACTTCAACCGCACAAATTGCCCCGTTGGCTAGGGCAGCTTTTATAAATAATGGTACCTCTTCTTTAGGTAAGCTGACTAGCAATCCGCCCGAGGTTTGGGCATCCAAAGCCAATTCCATGGAAACGGAATCGGGGTTACCTTCAATGCGAAGGTGGGGGAGAATATATTCTCGGTTTGTTTTACTGGCACGGGTGAAAAAGCGCTTGGAAATCAAAGCTTCAACCCCAGCAAAGCGAGGGAGTTTTTGTAATTCAAAAACAAGGGTCGAATTGCTTCCCAGGGCCATTTCCAGTGCATGACCAGCAAAACCATATCCAGTGATATCGGTCATACCGTGTGGGTGTAGGTTTTGCAGTGCCTCTGCACCCACTTTATTTAGTTGAACCATGCTTAAACATGCAGCTTTAAAAAGATTTTCCGGGCAGGCGTTTGCCTTGTGCGCAGTGGTTATAAAACCAGTTCCCAAAGGTTTGGTGAGAACAAGTTTATCGCCCGGTTTGGCCCCGGAATTGGTTAGCACTTTATCTGGATGTACTATACCTGTTACAGAAAGGCCGAATTTAATTTCTTTGTCTCGGATGGTATGGCCACCAACAATGACCGCGCCAGCAACCATGCATCTTTCTGCCCCGCCTTCCAGTATTTTTCCCAACCAGGTTAATTGAGGGTCTTCATCATCGGGGTATGCGACAAGATTCAAAGCGGTTTTAGGACTGCCTCCCATGGCATAAACATCAGAAAGGGCGTTGGCAGCTGCAATCTGGCCATATAGGTACGGATCATCCACCACGGGAGGAAAGAAATCCACTGTTTGAACCAAAGCGATTTCATTTGTTAATTTGAAAACGCCTGCATCATCGTGAGTTTCTGTACCCACCAGCAAATTTGGGTCTTTAGAGCGGGGCACATTTTGCAGAACCTGCGAAATCCCCCCCGGGGAAAGCTTCCCCGCTCACCCCGCACACGATGCGTAATCGGTCAATCTTTTCTTTCGACCAAAAAAACTAAACATGTCTCTCCTTATTTAACTTCGGCCAATAATATTTCCACTTGTTTTAACATTGAATCTTCATCGGGAAACTTCCCCTCCGCTAATTTTGAGTAAAGCAGCTTTCCATTTGCCGTCAATTCAAAACAACCCCCACTTGATGGAATTAATTTCATTTCGAGAATTTGCATTTTGAATTGTGCCAGCAATTTTGCTGTCAAACTGACAGCCTGAGGTTCATAGTTTCACTTTGAGCAATATCTTAATTCAACTTTCATGATCAACCTTTCCTGATTTTAGGAACTCTTATACTAACATTTGGAATCACTTACACTAAAAGTATGTTAGGCTTTGACGGATGCAGGTTCAACTTTAAGTCATTGGATTTAGGCCGATGGATGAAATTCCCGATACCGTGCCCGACACCGTGATTATTCGTAGCGTAAAGGAAAATCCCAAGAAATGTTCCGTGATACCCTTGAAGGGAAAGCCCGGCATAATCTTGTTGAATTATCCTTTAAAAAAAACTTTAAGTTTACCTAATTATATTCGTCTTTCTGCAGATGGTCCGCCACTTTCCTTGGCTGATAATGATAAAGGAATTCTTCTGTTGGATGGGAGTTGGCGTACTGCGGGTAATATGGAAAGAGATTTTGCCTCGATTCCCCCAAGATCTTTAAGACAGTACAAAACAGCCTACCCTAGAACCTCCAAATTGGGAACCGATCCTGAAAACGGATTGGCGTCAATTGAAGCACTTTATGTTGCATATTTTATTTTAAATAGAAATCCAATTGGCCTATTGGATCACTACTACTGGAAAAAAGAATTTCTGGAGCTAAACAACTTTCCTGCTCCCTAATGCAATCACTTTTTTGGCTGTGCCTCAAGAAACTCTGCCAAGGCGGTAGCTAATGCCGTTGAGGATGAAGGTTGCATTTTCAAGCGCATTACCAACCCTTTAAAAGAGTCTTCTGCAACTTTCATATACTTTGGATCCTGTGTGTGCTTTGATAGTTTCACAAGGTTGCTTAACGCTGCACTGTTTGCGGAAGGCTGTGCACCATCGTATTGATCAATAGAACGGGCAAAAAGTTTTTCGTGCTCTTCAGAAGTTTGGAAGAATGGCCCCGAACCTTGTTTGCCATGATGCTTGATCATTTTTTCATTCAATTCAACTGCTTGGGCGAGGCGCTTTTTGTCGCCGTTGATTTCGTATAAGGTTAATAACCCGTGTATTAAGTAAGCGTAGTCATCAAGATAAGCAAGGATTTTAGCCTGTGCTTTTTCTCCAGGAACTGCGCCAAAACTTCGCATTAATCTACCGTCAGCCTGTTGCAGATTGTTTAAAATAAAATCAGATGCCTTCTCAGCAGCTTTTAGATAGGCAGGGTTATTAAGTGCCTTTGAAGCCATAGCAAGGCCGGCAATCATCTGGCCATTCCAACCTGTTAGAATCTTGGTATCTAAAAAAGGCCGGATGCGATTGTTTCGTAAAAGCAGGAGTTTTTTTCGGGAGGAATCAAGGGAAGCTTCAAGTTTTTCAAGGGGAATTTTTTGGCTGAGTGCTAGTTTCTCGGGCAACATTGACCGCCTTAGAATGAAAAATTTCTCTTCGAAATTAGGTTCGCTACCGTAGGCGGTTTTGAAAAGTTCGAGCTCGGATTTTTCTTTAAGGACTTGGGAAAGCTCTTTGTCTGTCCAAACATAAAACTTGCCTTCTTCGCCATCGCTATCCGCATCGAGGGCAGAGTAAAACCCGCCATCGGGAGAAGTCATTTCTCGAAGAATAAAAGCACAAGTTGAATTAAGTGCTTGTTCGTAGAGAGGGTTTTTGTTGTTAAAAAGTGCCCGGGAATAAGCTTCACAAAGCTGGGCGTTGTCATAGAGCATTTTTTCAAAGTGAGGAATAGTCCAGGAGGGTTCGACGGTGTAGCGATGGAATCCACCTCCTAGATGATCAAAAATACCGCCCAAGGCCATTTGATCAAGGGTGAAGGAAACAATGGATTTGATGTTGCCAGTTGTGTCGTTTCCTTGTTCGCGTTGCAAAAGTTTAAGATAGCAGGGGGTGGGGAATTTTGGCCCTTGGAAGTTTCTCGCTTGTGAGCCAAACCCCCCGTATTTAGGATCAAAGCCTTCCTGGACAGCTTCAACAGATGCATTAACCAAGGCTTTTTCAAGCGGAATCAGAGCCAATCCAACAGTTTCGCCAAGTAAGACTCTCCGTGTTGAAGTGGCTAGTTTGTCGGCTTGTTCCTCAACATTTTTTTGTTCAGTTTTGTAAACATTAAGGATGCCTTCCAACACGGATTTAAAACCGCGCATGTTCTGGCCCTGAACCTCCTTGTCAAAGGGGGGCCAGTAGGTGCCACCAAAAAAAGGCTTGGCGTCAGGCAGAAGAAACATTGACAAAGGCCAGCCACCTCTTTGGCCCAGTACATTCAGCGAAGTTAAATAGGCATGATCGATGTCCGGCCTTTCTTCTCGATCAACCTTGATGCATACAAAGTTCTGGTTCAGAATTTTTGCTATAACTTCGTTCGAAAAAGATTCTTTTTCCATTACATGGCACCAATGACATGCGCTGTAGCCGATGGAAAGGAAGACGAGTTTTTTTTCTGCCTTGGCTTTTTTGAAAGCATCTTCGCCCCAAGGGTACCAGTCCACGGGATTGTGGGCGTGTTGCCTGAGATAGGGACTGGCCTCTTTTGCAAGCCGATTGGGTTTGCCTTTTTCTTCACCCCAAGCGGATTGAATCAAGGACAAAAAAGCGAGAAATATCCAGGCATTTCGCAAATTCATGACATGTCCAATTGTTGATTAAGGAAGTTTGAGCGTAGCCACGGCAGGCGCAAGGCAAGATTTTTTAGAGCAAGCTTGGTATTTTACCACAACATCCAAAGGGGAGGTTTCATTTCTTGGAACTGCAACCCTTAACTTGATTTTTATAGTTCCCTCGTAGGTTGAATAATCGCCTACAATATCATCCTTCACAAGTTTGCCTGCAGGATATTCTACTTTTGCAGGGATCGATTTTCCTTCTGCTTTGATACTGACGCTGGTTTGTACGGATGCCAGATCTGGGTTTACAACGGGGTTCGCATAAAGGTGGTACCCAGGTTCGACAGAAAGCGTAATGACGACGAATTTTTCTTCCGCAGTGGTTGAGGGTTCCTTGTTAATTTCCACCTTGACCACTTTTGAACTATCTGAACCTTGTGCATTGGCATCGATGGATATTTGGAATGAAATTAAAAGAGCGCAAAGGAAAAGCATGGATTGTTTCATTGTAAGAATCCTTCAAGGAATAAGATGTTCAAATACCAGTTATTAATTTATCATCATTTGGGTAATTAAGACAAATCCAATTGGAACATTTAGGTGATTACCACGAGGGAAGCATGGGAAGAATGAGATTTTTAACGACATTGGTTCTTGCTATTTGTGTTTCTTGCATGGTTTTGGCACAAGATACCCCCAAAAAGCCTGAAGCAACCAAGGAGATTGCCAAAAGTGTTTGGGATAAGTTGAATGCTGGGCCATTTGCAGTTTTTGAATCAAATAAAATCATTTTGATGGTGCCTAAAACAGCGGAATCAAAAGCAAAAGATATAGCTTCGAACCTTGAAAAGTACTATGAAAATGCAGCAAAAAGCGTTGGCTATAAGGAAGACAACACTCCTTGGAATGGTAAACTCATGGTATTTGTCCTGCCCGAAAGAGAGCAGTTTGTTGCATTTGTTCGAAGGGTGGAAAAGCGCTCGCCTAACGGTGATGATCATGGATCATTTGGGATTCTTGAGGGTATTCCGTATATGGCGTCAGGCCCGACCAAGCCCAAAGATTTTAGTAGTTCTGAATTGCAGGCTTATAAAGAGATGGGCGGGGCTTTGCTTCGTTCAAAGGCTGGACCAAAAACACCATTACCTGATTGGGTGGTTGATGGATTTGGCAGGGCGGTTCACTGGCGGGTTCAAGGCGGGAACAATAAATCAGTCCAAAATGATAGAAGAAAAGTCCAGATAATTGCACGCAAGGTCTCTTCTGTGAGCGAAATTTGGAATGGTTCAGATGCCGAGGCTACCCCCTTGCTTCAAGCCAGTGTCATGGAGTTCATTGCCTTTGGTCCTCAATCTTCCAAGCTTAATGATTTTCTTAAAGGGTTTGTCCCGGAAGAAAATGGCGATGCTAAATCAGCAGAACAAGCACTGGATTCCTCAGGTTTCGCAGCCAAGAATATCCTTGGTGCGTGGAAGCTGTGGGTGCTTTCAACGAAGTGATCAAAGGGAAAGTATTTCTCGAAGTGCAGAGATTATCTGGTCGATATCGCTTTCGGTGTTAAATGCACCAGGACTGATTCGAACTGCGCCATCAGGGAATGTGTTGATTGATTTGTGGATATAGGGCGAGCAATGCAAGCCCGGCCTTACAGCAATGTTAAAGGCTTCATCAAGGATACTGCCTATTTCTGGTGCGGCAAGCATTTCCGATTTAAAAGAAACAGTTGCGACAGTGCGACTCGGGTCATCACTTCCGAAAACCGTAAGGCCTGGTATTTCCTTAAGATTGCTTCGGAGTTTTGCAACAAGTTTGCTTTCCCTGTGGTGAATGTTGGCAATGCCTTCCTGATCAAGCCAAGCCAAGCCAGCAGCAAGGCCGGCAATGCCAAGAACATTTGGGGTTCCACCTTCAAGATGATAAGGCATTTCCTTGGGTTGAGTTTCAGTGGAAGAGTCGCCTCCGGTTCCACCTTCTCTCCAAGTGCGAAGAGCAACGCGTTCTCCAGAATAAAGAAAGCCAGTGCCAGTTGGGCCAAAAAGGCATTTATGCCCCGGACAGGCGAGAAGATCGATTTTTTGAGCATGAATATCAATGGGAACAACTCCAGCAGTCTGGGCCCCATCAACTAAAAAGATGATGTTTTTTTCCCTGCAGATAGATCCTACTTCGGTGATGGGTTGAATGGTGCCTAGAACATTGCTTGCATGGGTAAGTGCAACCAGTCGGGTTTTCGGGCAGATGGCGTTTTTGATTTGTTGGGGGTCGATAAACCCTTGAGAATCAGCCTTGATTTTTGAGAGAGAGATCTTGCCAGCAAGTTCCATGATACGCAGTGGCCTACTAACACTGTTATGCTCAAGGTCGGTGGTGATAACATGGTCGCCTTCATTTAAAAGGCCCTTGAATGCCATGTTAAGGGCATCGGTACAGTTAAGGGTGAAAACAAAGCGTTCGGGCGAAGAGCCTTTAAAAAGCTGATTGAGTCGATGTCTGCAATCATCTAGGGTTCTTTCGGCTGCAAGGGCCATTTTATGACCTGCCCGGCCGGGATTTGCAAGGTCTTCGCGTGCAAAGCGATCCATGGCCTTATAAACTGATTCAGGCTTGGGGAAACTCGTTGCGGCGTTGTCGAGATAAATCATGTACAGCTCATCTGGGCGTTTAAATTAGTGTCCGATGTAACGGGCATAAAGCGTTTTGGCCCTGTCTACATCGCTCGTACCTTTAATAATAGCCCGCCCATCGGGGAAAACGGTGAACTCACAGTCTTCAGCATTAAATTTAAGCATAAACTTATTGAAGCTTACTTCGCCCAAGGTTTTAAGTTGAGCAGCCATATCTTCAAACTTAAGTTTATTAGGTGTACGATTGGAAATTTGAACGGCGTTTCTGCCACACAAACTTGTGGTTTGTGAACCGAACTCACCCTCGATCCATTCGAATTTACGGTGCTTGCAGCAAGGGCAATCAACCTTACCTAGAAGCGGAGCAATCCTTACCCTGCGATAAGTGTTTTCCCAAACATCAATTTGCACGAGTTCTTTGTTGATGGTTTCAGGCTTGCCCGAAAGAATCTTGATTGCTTCGGTGGCTTGCATGCTTGCGATAATGTTGACAACAGGGCCGAGAACACCGGCAGTTTCGCAAGTATCGGCAGATCCGGGCGAGGGGGCAGCTTCAAATACGCAGCGAAGGCATGGAGTTTGATTCGGGATGATGGTCATGGTCATGCCATTGCTGCCAATGACCCCACCATATACCCATGGCTTATTATACTTGACCGCAATATCGTTGATGAGATAGCGGATTTCAAAGTTGTCGGTGCCATCAAGAATCAGATCTGCACCTTCACAAAGCGATTCAATGTTGGTTCGATCGATATCGGTAACTACAGATTCGATGTTGATGGAAGAATTGATGGCACGAAGCTTGCGTGCAGCGGCCTCTGCTTTCGGAAGGTTTTCGGTAACATCATTTTCATCGAAAAGCACTTGTCGCTGAAGATTGCTGGGCTCAATGAAATCACGATCAACAACTTTGATAGAGCCAATGCCTGCCCTTGCAAGGTTGTTGGCAAGTACCGTGCCCAGGGCCCCGCATCCGCAAAGGGTAACTTTGGAAGCCAAAAGCTTGCGCTGTCCCTCTTCGCCAACCCCGTGGAAGCGCATTTGTCTGCTGTAGCGATCAATGGACTTGAAGTCGATCATTCGCCTTCTCCTACGCCCATGTCGTCAAGGAAGGTGTCAAGAACTTCGACGGTTCCGTCTCCCCATTTTTCTTCTCGGGCAAAAGCTGCAAGAACAGCAAGGTCTTCTTTAAGCCTTGCAACTTCCTTGGTGTTTAAGCGCTGAAGATAAGTTGCAACTTGATCCAAGATTGCAGCACCAGCCTGCTGATTACAAATATTCTCATCCGAGCCAGCGATGAAAACGACAAAATGAAGAAGGCTTAGAAGGAGGGGATTTGCTCCAACTTGATCGGGAATCTCAGGGAAAATTGCAGTTCCTTCAGGAACTTCAATGCTGTTTTCATCCATGTCTTCGTTATCTGCCATATTAACCTCCTGCTACTGCCGGGATAATTGCTACTTCGTCGCCATCTTTTACAGGGGTGGCAAGATTTTCGAGGTATCGCATATCTTCGTCATTGATAAAGATGTTTACAAATCTGCGCAACTGGCCGTTATCGAACAGCCGTTGATCCATTGCTGGGTGAAGTTTACATAGTTCACCGAGTGCTTCGCCAACAGTGTTGGCGTTAACTTCAACCGATGCAAGATTACCCGCATGAGGTCGGAGAGGAGTGGGGATTTGAATTTTAACAGCCATAAATACCTTCCGGCGGAAAAACCCGCATGTTTAAGGAAATCAAATTACAGAGGATTATGCAAGAACAGGTTCCTGGGTGTTTTCCATGGTGGCCTCGAACTCATCAAGGGAAGTTCCAATGGTAACTGGTTCTCCTAGTTGAGTCGTGAGGGAATCCTGGGTTTTGAGCCCGTTGCCTGTAATGAGGAGAACGATTTCTTCATTTTTGGGAATACGGCCTTGCTCTACCAATTTGCGCGCAGTTGCTACAGTAACTCCGCCCGCTGTTTCTGCAAAAACACCTTCGGTTTTTGCGAGTAAAAGCATGCCTTCCCTTATTTCATCATCGGTAACATCCTCAGCCCAGCCACCGCTTTCACGAATAAGCTTGGCTGCGAAGTATCCATCTGCAGGGTCACCGATTGCAAGGGATTTGCAAATGGTATTTGGCTTGCGTACGGGGCGATGAGATTCCCAGCCATTCTTTACAGCTCCACTAATAGGGTTACAGCCAGTGGCTTGGGCGCCATAAAACCTGGTACTGGGTTCCTGCTTAAGAAGCCCGATCTTGTAAAATTCTTGGAAGGCCTTGCTGACTTTTCCAACCAATGCGCCACCCGCCATCGGGCTGACCACATGCTGGGGGGTTCGCCAGCCCAGTTGCTCTGCAATTTCAAAGCCCATGGATTTCGAACCTTCAGCATAAAAGGGCCGTAGATTGATATTCACAAAGCCCCAGCCAAATTTAAATGCAACCTGAGTGCAAAGCCTGTTTACTTCATCGTAGGTGCCACGTACTTTGACAACCTTGGCACCATAGACAGAGGTTCCCATGATCTTCGCTTTTTCAAGATCGGATGGAATAAAGATGTAGCTTTGCATTCCAGCAGCAGCAGCATTGGCTGCAACACTGTTTGCTAGATTCCCGGTCGAGGCACAGCCTACGGTTTGCAGGCCAAACTCACGGGCTTTGCTTAATGCAACTGCAACTACACGATCCTTGAAGGAAAGGGTGGGGAAGTTTACAGCATCATTTTTTACCCATAAATTCTTGACCCCGATTTCCTTTGCCAGGCGGTCTGCGCGAATTAATGGTGTGCCACCAACATGCAATCCTACGGTGGGTTCACCATCAATGGGAAGCAGTTCTTGGTAACGCCACATGTTGAAGGTGCGGGCGTCCAACTTTTCCTTGGTAAGTACGCCTTTTAATGATTCATAATCGTAGTCGATTTCCAATGGTCCGAAATCGTCCTGACAGAAGTTAACAGGGGTTACGGGATATAATTTGCCACACAGACGGCACTTCATGCCTTTTACAAAACTGGAAGACACTTGTCTTTCCTCCGGGTACGCAGGACAATAACCTGCTTTAAAAATTGGCAGTCTTTTCCAGAGGAGGATATTTAGGCTTGGAGATAAAAAAGGGGCGTAGATTACGTCACTTCTTATCTCTCCCGGCAAACCCGGGTAGGAGGTAGCACCAGCATCGTTGCGAGTTATCGCTTCGACCGGTTGCTGTGGCTTCGACGGGCCTAATCCCTCTGCCACTCTGGATAAGAAACTCACCAAATTGTTCTAGTAATATATTCTGTAAGAAGGCAATCAGCAATCGATAAACTGAGAAAATCTCAAAATCCTTTGAATTTTTCATTACCTTGAGTCGCTATATTGCGAAATCACGTTACTGCTTAACATTTGCTAATCAAATCGGATGAGATTTCTTTAGTCTTCATCATCTTCAGAATCAATCCAGTCTGGCAGAGGGGGAGGGGTCATCAGATCGAGTTCGAGAAGAACGGTCATGGCAGAATCTGGCCTATTATCCTTGGATTTGCTCATCATGCGTTCGATTAATTCCACAAACCAATCTGAAAGATCGGCGCGGAAATTGGTGATGGGTTCAGATTTTTCCTTGCTGCGTTGAGCTTTGATTTTCTCTTTTTTTTCCAACCCTGGGTAAGGAAGTTTTCCAGTCAATGCGTGATAGAAAGTGCATCCCAAGCCATAAAGGTCAGCCCTGCCATCGATGTCGATGGAGTTGTAGGACTGCTCTGGGGCAATGTAATCCATGGTGCCCACGATGTATCCTTTGCCCCCGATGATTTTAAGATCTTCATCTTTTTCACCTTCGACAAACGCCAGTCCAAAGTCGAACAGTTTGGCTTGATTTTCAGGTGTCACCATGATGTTTGATGGTTTGATATCGCGGTGTATAACGCCTTGTTTATGGCAATGTGCAAGGGCTGTCAAAGTATGGCGCATCAATTTGATTGCAAGATCCTGAGAGATGGGGCCGGATTCATCTATGATTTTTTGGAGTGATTTGCCTTGGATGAATTCGATGAGCATGTAATTGAGCCCTGCGAAATCTTCGAGGCTGAAAACTTTAACTACATTGGGGTGATCCAGTTTCTTGGCAATGTAAAATTCCCTTTTAAAACGGGCTATGAGCCTGTCTTGTCTTTCGGTTTTTAGGTTGCGTAGAACCTTCATACTGACAAAGTTTAATTTATCATCATTTTTTCTAGCCAGGTAAACGGTGCTCATGCCGCCCCTGCCTAGTACTGAAAGCACTTGATAATCTTTCATCACCAAGCCGCGGGATTTTCCTTTTAATATTCGCTCTGCTTGAAATCTGGTTATTTTTCCAGCCTTTACCAAATATTCTGCGATAAGGTGTGGTTCGTTTCGGATGGTTTTATCAAGGTTGTTATAAAGCACAACAACTTCAACTTTGTCCATCAATTTACTGCGCATGAGAGACATCAGGAAGTCGCCTACATTGACTTCGGGGTTTGATTTTTCAGGATCTGGGCTGCTCATGCTGGTTAACCCCCTTTGAATTGGTGGTTATCACTTAAACTTCTTTGCCGCGAATCTGGGCTTTTAGCACATGCTTTAGCCTGTCTTCAATTTTTTTGTGCAGCTTGTCCACTTCTTTGTCGTTAAGGGTGCGATCATCAGCCTGATAACTAAGTGCGAATGCGAGGCTTTTGGTGCCTACAGGCACTCGATCCCCTTGATAAATATCAAATAGCCTGGCAACTTTAAGAATATTACCACCCGCAGCTTGAATTTCGGCGGTAACCGTCTGCCCTGAGACGTTTTGGTCGACAACCACTGCAATATCCCGTAGCGCAGCAGGAAAGCGAGAAACAGGCTTGGATATATACCTAGCAGGCAGGCCTGAAGCCAGAGTGAGCAGATCGAATTCCGCTGCGATTATTTCGTGGTTATCCAGTCCAAGGGTAGATGCCAGCTTTGGGTGTAAGACTCCAAACATTCCTGCAACTTTGTCGCGTATCAGCAAAGCTGCGGATTTGCCCGGATGAAGTGCAGGGTGGGTGCCATGTTTGAAGGAAACCTTTTCAAGATGAACACCAGAAGCAAGACCCTCGACGATGCCTTTTAAATCATAGAAATTCAAGTTGTTTTTGGTCGATTGGTCTTGTGCCCAAAAGGGTTTGTTTCGAGGGCCACAAATTGCAATTGCCAATTTGTAGGTTTCTACGGGCAATGTCTGGCCATTAACTTTTTGATACACCTTGCCCACCTCGAAAAGCTTGACGCATTCGGTGTGTTTGAGGTTCGCTTGGGTTAGCGAGACAATGCTTGCCATCAGGCTTTGGCGCATAACAGTGCGTTCACTACTGATGGGGTTAAGCAATGTTACATAAGCTGGCTTCGAGGATTCCAGAAAAGCAGATTCAGCTTCGGGGGATGTCAAAGAGTAGGCAATCGTTTCTTGCAGGCTTAGGTTAACAAGAGTGTCTTTTATTTTGCGTTCAAAATCCAATTCTGGATCGATCAAAACAGGAGGCAATTGCTCTGAAAGGCGGGTTTCAGGAAACTTATCGTAGCCATATAAACGCGCAATATCTTCCAGAAGATCTGCAACTCCAACTTGAATATCAAGGCGATTGGTTGGCGCAGTAACTCTAAGCATTTCATTGCTTACCTTTTCAACTTTAAACTCAAGAGAAGTTAAAAGTTTGGTGCATTCCTCCAAAGGAATTGCGATCCCGAGTATTCGTTTGGCCTCTATGAGAGAAAAATCAATCACTTGCAGGGGTTTGGGGGACGGATAACAATCGATCCTACCTTCTGCGGGTAGGCCATGGGCAAATTCTTCCATCAATTGCAGTGCCCGGTTAGCTCCCCCGATAACTTGATCAGGGTGAATGCCTTTGCTAAATCGAGTTGCAGCTTCGCTGGGAAGCGCCAAGGATTTCATAGCCTTGCGAATTGCAAGGAAATCAAAGTTTGCACTTTCGAGCATAACCCGTGAGGTTGCCTCAGTAACTTCCGTTTCAGCCCCACCCATCAAACCTGCAATCGCAATCGGGCCAAGTGTATCTGCGATAATCAGTGTTTCAGGAGTGAGTTCGCGATCTAAACCATCCAAAGTCTTGAGCTTTTCGCCCTTGGTTGCGAAACGAATTATGATCTCGGGTGTTTTTCCTTTTGCTCTTAAACAAAGAACATCGTAATCGAATGCATGTAGCGGTTGGCCCTGTTCAAGCATTACATAATTCGTGATATCAACAATATTGTTGATGGGTCGCATGCCGGCCTGATTTAACCTTCGTTTTAAAAATGCAGGGGAAGGGCCAACTTTTATGTTCTCGATAAGAGAGGCAGTGTAACGGGGGCATGCCGATTGATTTTGTATGACAACATTAACTTTACCTGTGATTGGAGCCCCAAAGGCCTTTATTTTGTGTTCGTAGGGCTTTAGTTTACCCCCGGTCATGGCAGCAACTTCGCGCGCAATGCCTATCATTGAAAGGCAGCGGGCCTTGTTTGGAAGAATGTCGATTTCAACGATGGAGTCGCCAAAATAATCTACAAGAGGCATACCCACAGGCGCATCATTTTCAAGAATAATGATGCCATCATGATCTTCGGAAATGCCAAGTTCAAAACCGGAACAAACCATGCCATCGCTGGTAATCCCCCTGATTTTCCCTGGTTTAAGCTCTTTTAAGACTTTTGGGGTGGCATGGCCATCGAAAAGTACGGAACCCGAAAGCGCAAGAATAACTTTTTGGCCCGAATCACCCACAGAAAGATTGGGCGCACCGGTAACCATGGTAATTGATCTGCCTGAACCATACTCTACAGTGGGAAGTTTTAGCCTGTCTGCATCCGGGTGCTTATCTACCTTGGTGACCAACCCGATGACGATTTTGTCTTTATCCCAGACAGGATAAGGGTCCTCTGTTCCAAGTCTTAGACCTTCAGGCGCAGGAACTCCCCAGTGTTTTATGCCGGAAACTTCAAGTCCTGCAAGTGCAAGTCTATTTACCAAAGCTTCGAGGGAAAGATCGAAGTCTACATAATCTTTAAGCCAGCGAATCGGAACCTTCATGATTCAAAACCCGGGTTGTGTTAATGCAAAATGAAAAACCAATACAATTACAACCGATAACCAAGATTAGAACTGGGACAAGAAGCGCAGATCGTTGCCCCAAAACTCTCTTATGTCTTCAATGGCATGGCGAAGCATGGCGATGCGTTCCGGGCCCATTCCAAAAGCAAAACCGGAATACTTGGCTGGGTCGTACCCACCATTCTTCATGACTTCCGGATGAACCATACCTGCACCCATGATTTCTAGCCAACCGGTTTTTTTGCAAAGCGGGCAACCCTTGCCGCCACAAACAATGCAATCCATATCCACTTCAATGCTTGGTTCCGTAAATGGGAAGTAACTTGATCGAATACGAACCTGCCTGGAGTCGCCAAACATTTTTCGGGTGAAAGCGGTTATCGTTCCGATCAAATCGGTCATTGAAACATTGGTGCCAACTACCAAGCCCTCGACCTGATGAAACATTATTTCGCTACGCGTGGTTATGGCTTCGTATCTGTAGCACATACCAGGCAAAATAACCCTGATAGGTGCAGGGTGAAACTTGCGCATAACATGGATCTGGCCTGGTGAAGTATGGGTTCTAAGAATCAACCCGGGGTCGGTGGTATGAAAGGTATCCCACATATCGCGTGCCGGGTGATGGGGCGGCATATTAAGCAAGCCGAAATTGAACTCATCTTCCTCGATTTCACGAGAGCGAAATACTTGAAACCCCATTTCAGCAAAGGTTGATTGAATATCACGCAGGGTTTGAGTTGCAAGATGCAACTTACCCGAAGAAGGAGGCATACCGGGTAAGCTTATATCAAGTTTTTCGGTTTCCAAGCTTTTCAGCATGGCTTGTTCGAGGCAATTTTTAAGGGCGGCTTCGTAAGAGGCGGAGAGTTGTTCTTTGACAATATTGGCTTGTTGGCCGTATTCTTTTCGGGATTCTGGTGGAAGCTCGCTGACCTTTTTTAGGGCGGCGAGCATTTCGCCATTTTTTCCAAAGTAATTGGTGTTCCAACTTCTTAACGAGGATTCATCGTTACAAGCAGCTAATTGATCTAAGGCACGGTTTTTAAGTGAATCCAATTCAGACATTGTATGGCTTCAATCCAAATTTGGTAAACGAGGAACTTCTTCACCATTTTTAAATTCTGTACTTCGATTGCTTTAACTAGACGGCATAGGGCTTAAAAACAGGCTTTCCAAGTTAATGGTAAAAGTGTTGTAGTTTAAGGAGCGCAAGTCATTCGAGGCGGTAATGAAAAACGCGCAACCTGGCCATGAATCCAACAAAAACCCACATAGAAAAATATGATCATGGCAAGCAAGTTGATGATGATAAGTAATACATCACCAATTTGTGGTTGCTCGAGGCCAATAAGAAAGCGCATGGCGAATGTCGGGAAATGGCAGAGCCCTAAAAAAAGCACGGGAACCCCAAAAATTCTCCGCAACATAGACCAAATTAGACCCATAATCGGTTTGGCTTCGCGTGCCTCGATTCCGGTCATTTTTTGTTCCTTAATTTGTTGCCGTGTGGTGGGCTTCTTCTCGACTTGCTAATTTGAACTCTAATTCAAATTAGCAAGTCAGGAGGACAAACCAACCTCGGTCTTACTTGAGCCCTACCGGTTGGTGTTTTCTAGCCAACTCAACAATTTTAGTGAATGTTTCAGGGTCGCGAATTGCGATTTCTGAAAGAGATTTTCGGTCTAAGCTTACTTGCGCATTTGTCAAACCAGCAATCAATTGGCTGTAGCGCATACCACGCATTCTGCAAGCTGCATTGACGCGAATAATCCAAAGCCTTCGGAATTCACGTTTACGCACCTTACGGTCGCGGTAAGCATATACACCAGCACGAATCAGAGTAACTCTGGATTGGCGCTGCAGGTTGTGCCTACTGGCACGATAACCTTTGGTTAATTTTCTTAATCGCTTGCGGTCGCGAAGAACAGTTTTTCCGCTGCGTGCTCTTGTCATGGCTTACCAGATCTCCAACGCTTGAAATAAAAGCGTATCAGTAAAACAGCTACAAAATTAAGATTTTCCGCCCATTAACCGTATGTATTTCTTGGCCAATCTTCCGGTATCAATAACTGTACCGCGAAGTTGCCTTTTTCTTTTGCTGGTCTTGTGGCCTAGAAGGTGCTTCTTACCAGCCTTGTGACGCTTAAGCTTGCCATTGGCTGTAACGCGAAATCGCTTCTTTGAGCCTTTATGAGTCTTTAACTTGGGCATCTGAATTACCCTTCCGTGTCTTTATGGAACCTAGTTACCTTAAAATCTATCAAAATCATGCAAAAAAAGCATGAATTTTAATAAACAAAGCCCGCAAATGGGATAAAGTTATTAACCATTCACAAATTGCAGGAAAAGATGATATAGGGAAATCGGAGTCCGGGGGCAAACCAGAATCGAGAATTAATCTTTTTTTGGTGCAAGCATGGCTGTCATTTTCTTGCCTTCCATTGAGGGAGCTTTCTCAATTTTGGCAAAATCCTGCAGTTTTTCCAAAATTA
>RFZJ01000291.1 GCA_009920765.1 Planctomycetota bacterium
GGTGCTGCAGGGGCTTGAACAATCGAAACTGGAGCAACTGGAATCGCTGGTTTTTCCAACGGGGTTTGGGCAGTTGTCAATAATCCGACAATAAACAAAGATAACAACACGGCAATCGCCTTTCGCAATCTTGCATTATTCAACAAAGTATAAAAAACTAATGCTGATAACCCTTGTCTTTTTATCGACCATAAAGGCGGGGAAATCGAATCAAAGGGACTAAATGAGTTCTTGTTGGTAGTTAATAAGTGAAGTTAAAAAGCTGAAATTATTATGTAAATTGTTTTGCCAAGGTTAGGTTTAGAGAATGTGGGGCGTACAATTTGTTTTGATTCCATTTAGGTTTAACCTTAGCAAGTGCAAACTGTCTTATAAAAAGTAAGAGACCCGGGTTTCCCCGAGTCTCCTGCTTTTCAGTTACTCACACTTTCGATGTTAGTATCTTAAGATCACATCGATTGCGAAGGTGAACAAACCATTGGATGGGGTTCCATCGTTGTTGTAAGCCTTCGAGGTGGAGTTGTTGTCATACCTGAACTCAGGACGAACCCACAATTGTTCTTCATACATCTTGTAGGTGATGCCCTGGGTAAGGGTGGTGTAGAGGCCTTGGTAGCCAGTCTTCACGCCTTCAGTATCGGTGAAGAATTCAACACGGCTGGTGGTGGAAAGTTTGTCAGTTACATTGAAAGTCAAGTAGTTGACAAAGCCGTACCAGTTAGCCCAACCTTGGTAAGCTTTGGGAATACCATCTCTATCAATAATTGGGGAGCCTGTTGCATTGGTATCCCAGTTGTTGATGAAGGAGTACATGGTATCCGAAGTGAAAGACCACTTATCATTGATCTTGTGGTTGAACACAATTTCAAACACATCAAAAGTGTTGGCAGTACCCTGGGTCTGGTTGAAACTGGGGTCGGTAAGCTGGGTGTTAAAGGCGAAGTTTGTTCCAGCATCTTCAGATTCCCACTTCAAACCACCAAGGTAAGAAGCTTTGCCTGAAGGGCCAAAAAACACATCTGCACCACAAGTCAAACCGTTGTACATTGTCCAACGATCATCGAGTTTGGTTGCAGTAAGAACACCGGTGTGGGTGAAAGGATTATTCATGAAAGTGAGAGCACGACTCACCAGTTTATTCTGGGTGGGGTCGATA
>RFZJ01000292.1 GCA_009920765.1 Planctomycetota bacterium
TACTACTCCGCTTTCTGATGGTGTGCACAACCTTAGCGCAAGTTCCACTGATGCAGCGGGCAATATCTCGCCTGTTTCCGATGTGGTGCCTATTACCATCGACACTGTTTCACCTCTTGCAACCAACTTCAGCCCCACTCCGGGCGAAACCAATGCAAGCATCTACGATAATCTGGTAGTTACCTTCAGCGAATCCATTGCCCTAGGTTCCACCGGTACCATCGAGTTGCGTAACAGCGCTGGCACGCTGATTGAATCCTTCAGTGTCAGCTCCAGCAGGTTGTCGATTTCCGGCAACAAGCTGTCGATTGATCCGACCGCCAACCTCGCACTTGGCACCGGCTACTATGTCACGATTGGCTCGGGTTCCATCAAGGATCTTGCGGGTAACGCCTACGCTGGCATTTCCAGCAACACGGATTGGGCCTTCACAACCTCTGCGTTGCCCATTCCGCCTGCTCCCTCTGGAATCGACCTGCAACCTGCCTCTGATACTGGTTCTTCCAACAGCGATAATATCACCAGCGATAATACCCCTACCCTGGATATTGCGCTGAATACCAACGGGCTGAACGCCGGGGACATTGTCCACTTATATGACAACGGCGTGGAAGTTGGCAGTGTAACCCTTACTGCAGCAGACATTGCAGCAGGCAAGGTTTCCATCACTACAAGCACGCTGGCCGATGGCACCCATTCGCTTACCTCGAAAATCGAGGATACCAACGGAACCCTGAGTAGTGCCTCTGCCCCGCTTTCGGTGGTTATCAACACCGTGCCCCCAATCGCACCCGGCACACCCGATCTGGCTGCGACTTCCGACACCGGTTCCTCCAGCACCGATAACTACACCTCCATCAAGACCCCGACCTTCAATGGCACGGGTAACCCGGGCGACACCATCAGCCTTTATGTGGATGGTGTGCTTGCCGGCACAGGCGTTGTGGATGCCAATGGCAATTACTCCATCACGGCTTCCAGCCCGATTGCTGATGGCGTACACTCCATCACAACTAGTGCTACCAATGTTGCGGGCCTGACCGGGCCTCTTTCCAGCCCACTGAGTGTGACCATTGACAGCACTCCTCCGGCTACACCAACAACAGCAGCAGACCTTACTTCTGCTACCGATACCGGTCGTTC
>RFZJ01000293.1 GCA_009920765.1 Planctomycetota bacterium
GGGCATCTCGGGCTTCTTTTTATTCTCTCCCTCGATGATTTTTAAATAAAGTTGCGATTCCTCGGGTTTACCCAAAACTATCGCCTTGCCTTCATCCCCTCCTTTAAGAGTGGATGCAAGCGTTTCAAGGTTGAGATTTCCTTTAGTGACGGATGAGTTATGGCATTCAATGCAATTCTTCACCAAGATCGGCGCAACTTGTTCTTTGAAGTTAATTTCAAAAGGGGTGAGGTTTAGCAATAGAAGGAAGCAACCAAGATTCATGCAATACTCCCGACCATTCAAAACTTTAACCGGCGTGATATTACTTTAGATTACCCGTGGGAGATGCAACAATCAAGCAAAGGAAGCTGAAAGTGCAAGGTTGCGTCCCGAAAGTAAGCCATAAATCGATTACTTTCAAACTCGAATACTGTTATATTTTGAGAATCGAAACTACATAAGAAAGGCCATTCAAATGACCATCATTCGAAGAATAGTTTGCGCAGCATTAATTTGCATGCTGATACCAGATGTTGCTTTTTGTGCTGATGCAAACAAGCCCAATATCATTGTTTTTCTGGTCGACGACATGGGTGTAATGGATACTTCGGTTCCATTTATGACTGATGCCCAAGGCAAGGCAAAAAAGTACCCACTTAATGAATTCTACCGTACCCCCAATATGGAGAGGCTTGCATCACTAGGGGTTCGGTTCAATAACTTTTGCGCAATGAGTGTCTGCTCGCCCACCCGAATTTCCATTATGACAGGTCAGAACGCAGCACGACACCATACAACCAATTGGATCAACCCGGATAATAATAATGCAGGCCCAAAAGGACCGCCCGATTGGAATTGGAAAGGCCTTGGCAAAAACAATGTGTCGCTCCCCTCGTTAATGCAAGCCAATGGTTACCGTACCATTCATGTGGGCAAAGGGCATTTTGGACCAAGAAATTTCGAAGGAGCAAACCCCATGAACATTGGGTTTGATGTTAATGTTGGTGGCGCTTCGATCGGCCAGCCAGGAAGTTATTATGGAAAACAAAACTATGGCAATGATAAAAACAAGAAAGCTTCTCACGCTGTACCTGGTTTAGAGAAATACCATGGCAGCGACACCTTCCTAACCGATGCTCTTACGCTTGAGGCGAAAGC
>RFZJ01000294.1 GCA_009920765.1 Planctomycetota bacterium
TGATCTCGCCCTGGTCGACTCCGGCGGCGCCCATCTGCTGCATCTCGAGGAGGAAGGCCTGGCGCGTCGTGGGGACTGGGGTCGGCAGGCCCGCGGGGGCCTGGCGGGCCGGGACCGGGCGGGTGGCCCGCCCCCGAGGCGTTTGTGTGGACGGTGTCTTGGCGCGCGACGCCATTACGCGGATAATATGGATTAGACCGCGTGGGATTGTCTATTGGTGCCGCTCTCAATTCTCTAGTTCCCCCAATTGCCGCGGAATTAGGCGCCAGTGGCGCAATTCTACCCGGCCACTGTGATATTTCTGTCGCCGCGGGCCGGCAAGCCTCTAAACGATTCACTGTCCCCGATCTCTCTTTGTGAGCCCCTTATAGAGCGGCCCTTCGGGGTCAAATCATACAAGCGGACTCGCAAACACCACCGATGGTGAGCAGCGGCGACCCCTACTTGTCGGACACAAGCAAGTCCGCCTTGGCCGTCGGCAAGTCTGCCTTGGCCGTCGGCAAGTCTGCCTTGGCCGTCGGCAAGTCTGCCCTGAGCGGGCCCACCATTATCCATGTGATAGAAGTCCGGCGCAATCTGGTCGATCCGGCGACAGCGAGCCAAGATGAACTCGGCATAATCCTCGCCGCGGCGAGGGAGATCCCCCAGCTCGCCAACTCGACGGGGGCGCTCAACGCATTCTCCGATATGGCGCGGACCCTCCAAGGCCCCCTTAGCCCGTACCTCATTGATCGCGCCCCTTCGGAGGCCCAGGCTGACACGTCCTTCGCTGCAATCCTTGTCCGCAACCTGCTGGCGAACCCGGCGGTGCGCCCCATCATTGCGGCCCGCGGGGCCGCCGCGACTACCGAGTGGAGTTCCGGCGGAGTCCACGTGCGTACCGCCGAGCGCGTGCGGGCAATAGACGGGGCTGGCCATGACATCGCAATTGCGGCCGAGGAGCCCGTCATCGTCGACGGGTTTGCCGTCGACCCCCGCGCCGCCGGCAGTCTCGTCACAGGCGCGCTGGGCTGCAAGGCGAACCTGGGCCTTGACGTCTACACCGAAAGCGGCTCCTTCTCGGGGGCGACCTACGCCGCGCGGGGGCCCGTCCGCCCCCCCGAATACGAGGTCCCAGCCGAGGGCCCGCCGAGGGGCTGG
>RFZJ01000295.1 GCA_009920765.1 Planctomycetota bacterium
GAGCAAAAAACAAATTAAGCTAGCCCGCACTTTTGACAACAAAATTTTAGAAGTTAAAGATGTGCTGAACGATCCCAAATCAGTTTATTTAAAGGCTTTAGCAGAAGGGGTTGCAACTCTGGAATTGATTTCAACCGATGAAGAAAGGGAGGAATTCAGGGTTTGTGTCCTTCGCCAGCAGAATCCGGGAACCACTCTTAAGTTTTTAAAGGAAACAACGGTCGATATTGATCATTTGAAAAAAGTACTGGCTCAGGCCGTGCCCAATACAACGATCGAAGTAAGCCTAATTACAAGTGATTCTGTTTTTGTAAACGGTTTGGTTAATTCATACGATGATATGCGGACCATTCTTCATCTTGCAAGTAAAGTGGTTGACCCCAGCTATCAGGATAAGGAGAAAGAAGGTTCCACCTACGATCTTAGTGATGCAAAGGATAAAAAGATTGTTTCTGTTTCTTCAAAGGTTGTGACAGGTCTTAAGTTAAGATTAAACAGTGAGGCAGAGAAACAGGTTTTAAAAACTGGAACTCCCCCAGCCACAACATTTGATCTCGATTACTTAAAAAAAGTAATCAAGGATGCAGTACCAAACTCCAATATCCAAGTAATTCCTGTCACAAAGGATGCGGTAATACTTTCTGGTTATGTTGCCCGGGCTGAAGACATAAACATGATTCTTTCAATAGCAAGTAACATTGTCGACCCGACCATATTTGATACACAGGTTCAAAATGTTGCCGGCCAGGCATCTCCAATGCCCAACACACCAGGAAATCAAGCAACAGATCCTAATGCTGCTGCTACTACCCAACCTGCACAAACTGCTCCCAGAACTTCCCAAAAAGTTATCAATGCGCTGAGGGTTGCTGGGGTGCAACAAGTTCAATTAGATGTTGTCGTTGCGCAAGTTTCCCGTTCAGAATTTAGACAACTAGGTTTTAACTTTCTTAGCTCCCGAAATAGCTCCTTTATCGGCAGCACCTTGAATGGTCTCGCCACCCAACCTACTGCTTTAGGAAATGCTGCTTCAGGTACCTCTCAAGGTTCAATCCTAGCTGCCAATGGGTTTGTCGCAAGTACTACCTCGCCTAATATTCCCTTCGGTGTTTTAAACTCCAATAGCGGCTTTCTTGGTTT
>RFZJ01000296.1 GCA_009920765.1 Planctomycetota bacterium
GATACCCTTACGTCATTAGCTATTGTTTTACAGCCATATAAAAAAGGACAAAATGACTACATTTCAGATTCAGAATTAAATTGTTTTATTGAAGAAATTCTCAACGAGTTAAAGACGAAGGAAAAGAAACTACCCCCACCCCCGCCATTCCCAAAGAGGTAATGATGGGGTGAGATTAAATAAGTATAACTGATTTGTTAGGCCCATTTGAAAACTGGTTTTCGTTGTGACTGAACACAATCATGTAAGTACATGTTCATTAGGTTTTGGTAGGGAATACCTGTTTGCTCTGACAACTTCTGGAAGTACTCGACGATTTCAACTTCGAGACGGATGGTGATTTGTTTTTTCACAGCCTTCGTGTAGGGTGTCTTGGTCGCCTTCGAAAAATCATATTCTTTTCTCATGGTTTAGAACCTCCAAATTGGTTTTGTTCGCGCTTGGTCGCTTTTCGTGCCGAGATAATTCGTATCTGCGAATGAAGATTTTTATAAGCGTGGCAAACAATCAGAAGCCGGAGTTTTAAGCTCATCGCTAACAAGATAAAGCGATCTTCTACAAGAGAATGATCTGGGTCATGGATAATCAGACCAGAAGGATCATAAAAAGCTGTCTGAGCCTCTTCGAAAGAGATACCATGTTTCCTCTGATTAATTCGGGCTTTACCCGGATCCCAAAAAAACTCAAGATTCATTATAATTATATTATAACTACAATATAATTATATGTCAAGGGAGTTGAGTTAGTGTACTAATTACGGTTTGCCAAAGGGAAGTTTGCCTTCGCCTCGGGGTTTGACTTTGCCATACCCTCCAACTTTGTCGTACACGCGCACATAATCGACCAGCATTTCTGCTGGGAAAAGTGTGGTATTGTCGGGGTTGCCTAGAAACTTACCGCCAACTGCAACATTCATGACCAGATAAAAAGGCTGGTCAAATGGCGCAGGCCAAGCGTTAAGATCTTCCTCTTTGGTTGGTTGAAGCCCTTTGTTAGCTGCAACTTTACTGCTGCTCCACCAGAATGATTGTGCTGCAAATTGTTTGCCATCGAACAACCAGCGGATCTCGCCCGGTTCCCATTCAATCGCATAAGTGTGGAAATCTGCAATAGTGCCATTATTTGGAAGAATGATGTTG
>RFZJ01000297.1 GCA_009920765.1 Planctomycetota bacterium
AGCGTTTTTTTCTAATAAAATAAAATTACAAATTGTTCGACGTAATTGAAACAGATAACTCTGTTGGTCCTTGATTATAGTAAGAATCTGCGACTATTTCTAAACGGTTCGATAATATTGTTCCACTTGTATTGCTAACAACTAACTGGTTCGATGATGAATTGTAAGTAGTTGAAATACCATATCCACTTGAAAAAAGACTTGTACTTGTTGAAACTCCATACC
Organism: Planctomycetota bacterium; assembly: GCA_009920765.1. Classification (GTDB taxonomy): domain Bacteria; phylum Planctomycetota; class Planctomycetia; order Gemmatales; family Gemmataceae; genus UBA969. The sequence goes on from RFZJ01000297.1 coordinate 226, forward strand.
ATGTTATTCCATCATTCGATGTTGCGACTGTATTTAATCCTCCTCCAATAGCAATCCACCGACGTCCATCCCAACAAATATCAGACCCTCCATTATTAAATATACTTGTACTTAAAGAAACACTTGTCCATGAAATTCCATCAGTTGAATAAGCGATTGGAGGCCCTCCAAAACCAACAGCAACCCAAAGTTCATTATTCCATGCAACACCGTTTCCATAACCAGTAAAAATAGTTGTTCCAATACCAGTCCATGATATTCCATCAGTTGAATATGCAATACTATTTGTTCCACTTCCAACTGCGACAAATCTGCGACCATTATAAGCAATTCCATATCCTGCTCCACTAAAAATAGTAGTTCCCAATCCAGTCCATGAAATTCCATTTGATGAATAAGCAATTGTGTTTGATCCTTGTCCAACTGCAACCCATCGAGTGCCACTCCATGCAACATCAATACCCCATGTATCAAACGGAGAAGATATAACACTTGTCCAAGATAATCCATTACTCGAATATGCAATTGTTGTTCCTAATCCTCCTAGTGCGACCCATTGAGAACCATTCCAAGATATACTAAATCCAGAATTTGCAAAAATTGTGCTTCCAAGGCCAGTCCATGTTAGCCCATCATATGAATACGCGATTGTATTTGTTCCTTGACCAACTGCTACATACATTGTCCCATTCCAAGCACAATCATATCCAGAACTTGAAAATATATTTGTTCCTAATCCACGCCATAATATTCCATCAGTTGAATAAGCAATTGTATTTGTTCCTGTACCGAGTGCGATTGTTGGTTGTTGGATGTATACTTTCGCAGGAAAATTGAAGTTTGATGCAACGCCATATCCTTGCTCTGTAAAAATAGTTTTACCTAATCCAGTCCAATTAATTCCATC
>RFZJ01000298.1 GCA_009920765.1 Planctomycetota bacterium
CGCCCGAATTCCCCGCCCCAAAGAATAATAGTATCTTCGAGTAAACCTTTACATTTAAGATCTTTTAAAAGTTATGCGATCCCCGGTCGCATGCTTTTGCATGTTCCGCATGCCCGTTCACAATGTTTTCGTGCCCCGTATCCCATGCAATGTCATACCCGCTTATCGAATGAGAAATCTGGACCACGCGTACACCGTTTTCCATTAGCCTACGGGAGATTAAGCAACCCTTGGCAAATTCACTATCGCCATAAAGATCGCGTGTTGCTTTGCTTTCTTTGCTGATATCGAAAACCTCGGGCACCGACATCTGCATGCAGAAAGCAATTTCCATCGATGCTATTGCTGCCTCGAGTTGCTGGTCTTAATGTCTGCGATCTAGATGCATTTTGTTAAGTTGGCTTAGCAGGTCGGCTTGCTTGCGTTGTTATGAAGATAGTGAGCAGGGTTTTCCAAAGTCGCGAAGTATAGCATCCGATTTCATCTCCCGAATGTTCAAATACGATCCAGCATAGGCGCTGGCAGGAAGGAGTTACCCCAATTGGCGACATTACCCCGCGGCTTGGCAACAGGTTGCATTGCAACAAAACCTGGAAGGTTATTGGTTTCTGCACCAAGGCCATAAACAAGCCAAGACCCCATGCTAGGCCGATTGGGTTGCAATGCGCTTAGATTGGTCATTAAGATTGCACCTGCGTGCTCTGGAATGTCGGTATGTATCGAGTGAACGAAACAGATATCGTCAACGCATTGCGCAGTCTCAGGGAAAATATCGCTGACCCATTTCCCACACTGACCATGTTGTTTGAAACCGAACGGGCAAGGCATTAGTTTCATTTTGGTGTTTCTTAATGATTTTCTATCAACTAGGCCTGGGCGTTCGCCTGCGTGTTTTGCAAGCATGGGTTTGTAATCAAAGGTGTCAATCTGCGAGGGGCCACCGGGCATGAAAAGTTGGATGATGAGCTTTGCTTTTGCAGCGAAGTTTCGCCACCACGGATCCGATATTTGGCCTGCCTCCAACATTTTTCATGTTGCCTGGCGGATAAACTGTCGCATACATTGCACCATCATGCGAGTCGACGGTGCCAGTCAGTGAACGAATCAGGGTGATGCGATCCATCCGCTC
>RFZJ01000299.1 GCA_009920765.1 Planctomycetota bacterium
ACCTTTACTCCTGCTTTTACTGCAGATCCACTTCTTGGCCCCTTGCAAAATAATGGCGGCCCTACCTTCACCATGGCCCTTCTTCCCGGTAGCGTCGCCATCGCTGCGGGTAATTCCACCATAAGTAATGCATCGCCGGTGTCTGGATTGGATCAGCGTGGCATCAATCGCACCACCTCCGATATTGGTGCTTATTCCTTCGGTATTCAAGTTACCACCACTGCAGATACGGTTAATTCTACCGATGGTGTAACTTCTTTAAGAGAAGCAATTACCCTGGCCAACACAACCCCTGGCAATGATGGCATTAGTTTTAACTTAACTGGAGCCAGTACCTACACTATTACCCTTGATAGCACCTTAGGCGCATTACCTACCATCTTAGATGCCACCACCTTGATCAACGGGGCCCCTAGAGGCAACCTCACCATCAACGGTCTTGGCGCTTCCTCCCTTATCATTAGTGCGAATACTGCCGATTCCACTCGTGATTTTAGTATCTTCAACCCCTTAGTATCTCAAATGCCAACATCTCTAATAATACTGCAGGCATAGGTGGTGCAGTTTTAAACAGCGGCACCCTCAGCATTTCCAATTCCACCCTTTCTGGAAATACTGCATCCACTACCGGTTCCACTGGTGGTGGTGCCATCAACAATCAATCTGGAAATCTCACTATTACCAATTCCACCCTTTCTAACAATTCTGCTTGGCAAGGCGGTGCAATCGCAGTTCAGCCCGGTGGTAGCCTTAATCTTTCAAACTCCATCATATCCAGCAATCATGCAACCGGAATATATGGCAACGCTATAGGCGGGGGCATTCTTAATCTAGGCACCACTGTCATTTCGAATACCACAATATCGCTCAACACAGGAATTGATAATTATAGTAGTGGGGGTGGTATCTACAACCTCAGCGGTAATCTCACCATCTCGGGTTCTGCTATTTTTGGCAATACTGCAGGCAATGGTGGTGGTATCTATAATTTGAGTATCCTTGATATTTACAGTTCCACTGTTTCCAATAATACAGCAATTAGGACCGATGGTGGTGGTGGTGGTGGTATTTATAACCTGCAAAATAGTACCGTCACAATCACTAATTGCACACTCTCAGG
>RFZJ01000300.1 GCA_009920765.1 Planctomycetota bacterium
CTACGAAAAACGAACCAAGCACAGGCCCGACTATTGTCCCCATTCCGCCAATCATCACAGCAGCAAAAACACTGATTGTGCCGACTGTGCCGTTTGTGACTATCGGCTAGACCTCCCCCTGACACCCTCGCCTTCTCCACCATGACGACAGCTCCCTCACGCCGTGCACTTCCCCCCGCCCAGATCGAGCGCCACCTGGAACGCCTGTCCGCCTGGCGCTGGGACACCGCAGAGAACTGCATCGTGAAATCGTGGACGTTTGACAGCTTTCGCAACCTCATGGCGTGCCTCATGCAAATAGCAGAGATAGCCGAGCGACTCGACCATCACCCCCACATCACCACCTGCTACACCCATTTGCAACTTCAGCTCTCTACGCACGATGCACAAGGCCTGACCGATCTGGATTTCCAACTGGCCGAATCGATTGACCAGCTGATGGATGGTCAGTTCACCACTTCGTGATGACACGAACCTCAGACTGCGCCCCACGATGAAGATTCCCCTGCTCTCCTATGGGTTGTTGGGTCTGCCGCTGGCCTTTGTGGCCATGCCTTTGTACGTTCACCTGCCCCATGTATACGCCACCCAGCATGGCATGGCCTTGTCCACCCTGGGCAGTCTGCTGCTGTTGGCCCGTTTATTCGACGCCCTGACTGACCCGGTGCTCGGGCGATGGAGTGATAGTCTGTACGCACGTTCTCCTCGTTGGGCACTGGCTGCTGTCGCTGGGGCGGCCGTGGGGCTGCTCCTGGGCATGCTGCTGCTGTTTTTCCCGCCCTGGCAGCCGGCCGACAGCCCGGCCTCTGTGCTGGCAGTCTTGGTGCTGACTTACTTGGGTTACAGCCTGCTCAGCATCGTGCATCAATCCTGGGGTGCTCGGTTGGGCGGGAATGAGACACAACGGGCCCGCATCGTGGCGTGGCGTGAAGGGTTCGGTCTGGCGGGCGTGCTGACCGCCTCGGCTTTGCCTGCCTGGTTAGGATGGGGCGAATGGATTGCAGTGTTTGGGGTGACGCTCCTGATAGGGGGGTGGGGCCTGTCGCGATGTCCGGCCCCAGCCCCCTATCAGGAGCGTCACCCCAAACACTGCAATCCATTCGCCCCATCC